>NZ_LFVW01000185.1:0-19451 GCF_001182915.1 Kitasatospora sp. MY 5-36 | reverse complement strand
CCCATCCGGGTCCCGGATGGGGGTTCTTCGCGTTGTCGGGGTGTTGGTCGAATGATCATGCGGCGTTCGCTGGAGGACCGTGTACATGACGGTTCGTGGGCCCCTATGGTCGAGCCTTCTCGTCCGACCATGCACTCACGACGCGAAGGACACCACGTGGCCTCCATCGACCGGCGCCGTTTCCTCCAACTGGGCGGCGCCTCCGCGGCCGCCGCCGGCCTCGCCGCCTTTCCGCCCGCGGTTGCCAAGGCCATGGCGCTGCCCGCGATCGGCAGGACCCGTTCGATCGAGGACGTCGAGCACGTCGTCATCCTGATGCAGGAGAACCGTTCCTTCGACCACTACTTCGGCACCCTGCGCGGCGTCCGCGGGTTCGACGACCCCCGGCCCACGCTGCTGCCGAACGGCCGGCCGAACTGGCACCAGCCGGCCGCCGCCGTGAAGACCGGCCGCTACCACGACCGCGGCCTGCCGGCCTCCGAGCAGGAGGTGCTGCCCTGGTACATCGACCCCCGGAACACCACCGAGTACCAGGCCGGTACCGACCACGGCTGGAGCAGCGGCCACCTCGCCTGGAACGAGGGGCGCCACGACCAGTGGGTGAACCAGAAGCAGGACGTCATGACGATGGGCCACCTCAAGCGCCAGGACCTGCCGTACCACTTCGCGCTGGCCGAGGCCTTCACCGTCTGCGACGCGTACTTCTGCTCCGTCCACGCCGACACCGCCCCCAACCGGATCTACCTCTGGACCGGCACCAGCGACCCGCGCAACGCGTACGGCCGCCGGCCCAACGGGCCCGGCCTGTGGGAGCGCAACGACACCAACGGCTACACCTGGACGACGTACCCCGAGCGCCTGGAGTCGGCCGGGGTCAGCTGGAAGCTCTACCAGGGCGGTTCGGGCGAGCCGGGCACGCCGACGGACAACTACACCGACAACTCGCTGATGTTCTTCGAGCGGTACCAGGTGGCCGAGGGCGCGTCGGGCCCGCTGGTGGAGAAGGGTGCCACCGACCACACGCTCAAGGAGTTCCGGGCCGACGTCGAGCAGGGCCGGCTGCCGCAGGTCTCCTGGATCGTCCCGCCGTACAAGTACAGCGAGCACCCCTCCGCGACGCCCACCGACGGCGCGTACTACATCAACCTCGTACTGGACGCGCTCACCGCGAACCCCGAGGTCTGGGGGCGGACCGTCTTCCTCATCAACTACGACGAGAACGACGGCCTGTTCGACCACGTCGTCCCGCCGATGCCGCCGGTCGCCAGCCGTCCGGGCGGCCCGGGCATGGTCTCCGCCGACCTGGAGGCGAGCCTCGGCGACGAGCTGCTGGACCTCTCGAAGTACCCGGGCGAGATGAGCCCGCTGGTCCCCGGCGCCGACCCGGGCGGCCTCCAGCCGATCGGCCTCGGGCCGCGGGTGCCGCTGATGGTCATCTCCCCGTGGTCGCGCGGTGGTTGGGTCTGCTCGGAGACCTTCGACCACACCTCGGTGCTGCGGTTCCTGGAGGCCCGTTTCGGCATCGAGGAGCCCAACATCAGCGCCTGGCGCCGGTCGGTCTGCGGCGACCTCACCTCGGCGCTCGACTTCCGGGGCACCGACGCGCGGCGCGTCCGGATCCCGGTGCCCGCGCCGATCGCCTCGCAGGGCAAGCCCTACCAGGTGCCGCTGCCGCAGCGGATGCCCACCCAGGAGCCGGGCACCCGGCCCGCCCGCGCCCTCCCGTACGACCTGCGGGTCAACGAGGAGGAGACGGACACCGCCGGGCAGTTCCGGCTCGAACTGGAGAACCGGGGCTCGGTCGGCGCGTGGCTCTACGTCTACGACCGGACGGCGCCGACGGCCGCCCCGCGCCGCTACACCGTCTCGGCCGGCGACACCTTCGCCGACTTCTGGCCGCTGACCGGCGCCGGCGACTACCACCTGGCCGCCCACGGCCCGAACGGCTCGGTGCAGGAGTTCGAGGGCACGGCCCGGGCCGGGCTGGTGGCGCGCTTCGACCCGTCGAAGAACCAGGTGCGCGTCACGGTCGCCAACCACGGGCCGGTGGCCAGGACGGTCACCGCCGAGAACGCCTACGCGAAGGGCTCGAAGCAGAGCCGCTCCCTCCGCCCCGGCGCCTCGGCCCGGTTCACCTTCGAGCTGCCCGCCGACCGCCGCTGGTACGACGTCACGGTCGCGGCCGCGGACGGTCCGGCCTTCCGCCGCCGCTGGGCCGGACACCTGGAGAACGGCCGCCCCGGCACCAGCGACCCCGGCCCGCGCTGACCGGACGGGCCTCCGCGGACGGAACCGGCCCGCGCTGACGGGCCCTCGTCGACCGGTCCGGTCGACGGGGGCCCGGGCGGTCAGCCGCCCCGGCGGGGCAGCCAGGTCCGTCGGCGCGGGCCGGCCACCGTGCCGACGGGCGGCGAGTGGAGGGCGGCCACGGCGCTGCGGATCAGGATGCGCACCCCCTCGGCCGCCGTCTCCGCCGACATCGACGCGCTCGTGTCCCGGCCGGACACCTGGCTCGGCAGGTACGGCAGACGCGCGAACCCTCCGCGCAGCTCCGGGCGTTCGGTGGCGATCAGGTGCGCCAGCCCGTAGAAGACGTGGTTGCAGAGGTGGGTGCCGGCGGTGTGCGAGACGGTGGCCGGGATCCCGGCCAGCTGGACCGCCGCCACGCAGGCCTTGACCGGCAGCGAGGAGAAGTAGGCGGCCGGGCCCTCCGGCACGACCGGCTGGTCGACCGGCTGGTTGCCCTTCCGGTCGGGAGCGCGGACGGCGTCGTCGAGGTTGACCGCCACCCGCTCGACCGTGAGGTCCGGGCGGTTGCCGCCCTGGCCGGTGGCGATGACCAGGTCCGGCTCGAACCGGGCCACCGCCCGGCGCAGTTCGGCGATCGAGTCGCCGTACACCCAGGGCAGCCCGGCGAACTCCAGGGCCACTCCGGCCGGCGGACCGGCGGCGACCAGCCGGCCCGCCTCCAGGGACGAACTCAGGGGATCGCGGCCGAACGGTTCGAAGGCGGTCAGCAGGACGCGGATGATGGCGGACCTCCCAGCGTACGGGAACGTACGGACCCGATTTGTGCCTTCGAGCGTAGGGCCGTCCCGAATGTCCCGGCAAGCCCCGCAGGTCGCGGTCGGGCACCGTTGGACACCGGGACTTCACCCGGCGTCAGGTCCGGCGCAGCGCGCCGTCCGCACGGAGCGAGTCGAGGGTGGGGTAGCCGTCGACGGCCATCAGGAGGTCGGCCTCGGCGAGCAGTGACCGCAGCACGTGGACGATGCCGTCGGTGCCCTCCAGCGCCAGGCCGTAGGCGTACGGGCGGCCCACGCCGACGGCGGTGGCGCCGAGGGCGAGCGCCTTGACGACGTCGGTGCCCGAGCGGACGCCCGAGTCGAAGAGGACGGGCAGTCCGTCGGCGGCCGCGACCACGTCGGGGAGCACGTCGAGGGCGGCCAGGCCGCCGTTGGCCTGGCGGCCGCCGTGGTTGGAGCAGTAGACGCCGTCGACGCCACCGTCCCTGGCGCGGCGCACGTCCTCGGGGTGGCAGATGCCCTTGAGGAGGATCGGCAGGTCGGTGAGCGAGCGCAGCCAGGGAAGGTCGTCCCAGGTCAGCGGGTTGCCGAAGACGCCGGCCCACTCCAGGACGGCCGCCCGCACGTCCTCCTCCGGCGCCTTGGCGAGGCGGGCGCGGAACACCGGGTCGGAGGTGTAGTTGGCCAGGCAGTGGCCGCGCAGCTGCGGGAAGTTGGCGGTGGCCAGGTCGCGCGGGCGCCAGCCGGTGACCCAGGTGTCCAGGGTGACGACGATGCCCCGGTAGCCCGCGGCCTCCGCCCGGTGCACCAGGCTCTCCGCCAGTGCCCGGTCGGTGGGGGTGTAGAGCTGGAAGAAGCCGGGGGTGTCGCCGAACTCGGCGGCCACCTGCTCCAGCGGATCGACCGTCAGGGTGGAGGCGACCATCGGGACGCCGGTCCGGGCAGCGGCCCGGGCGGTGGCCAGGTCCCCGTGCCCGTCCTGCGCGCACAGGCCGATCACCCCGATCGGCGCCATGAACAGCGGGGTCGGCAGCCGCAGGCCGAACAGCTCCACCGACAGGTCCCGCGTGCTCGCGCCGACCATCATCCGCGGCACCAGGCCCCACCGCCCGAAGGCGGCGACGTTCGCGCGCTGGGTGGACTCGTCGCCCGCGCCGCCCGCGACGTAGGAGAGCACCGACGGCGGCAGTGCCGCGCCCGCCCGCGCCTCCAGCTCGGCGAAGGCCATCGGCAGTGTCGGCAGCACGCCGCCGAGCCCGTGCAGGTAGATCTCGGTCTGGTAGTCGCCGAACCGCCCCTGGAACGCCGGGTCACTCTGCTGGTAGACCATCCGCCGGCCGTCCTTCCGTCCGCACCCGCCCGGGACCGTCCCGGCCGACGCCGCCCGCCCACCCCGCAGGACGGGCGGGCGGGTCGACGGCACCCCGGCATTCTCGCCACGAACCGTGCCGACGGCCAGGGTCGGGGCGCGGGTGTTCAGGGTGTCGGCTCGGGACGCACCCGGTGGCCGTACCGCCACACGGTGGCCGCGGCGAGCAGGGCGACCGCCCCGCCGAGCAGCATGACCGTGGCGGGGGAGGAGTGGTCCACCACCAGCCCGCCGGTCAGCGCGCCGATCGAGAAGCCGGCCTGGAACGCCGCGGTGAAGACCACCCCGGCACCCTCCGGGGCGTGCGGGGCCGCGGCGAGGAACCAGCTGAGCGAACAGACCGGGACGGCGCCGTACGCCACGCCCCAGAGGGCCAGCAGGACGGCGGCGCCCGGACCGCCGGTGCCCAGCAGCGGCAGCAGCAGTGCCGCGGCGGCGAGCAGCACGGCCGCCGTGCCGAACACCGGACGCAGTGCCCCGGCCGCCCGGCCGCCGGCCAGGACGTTGCCGAGCAGTCCGGCGGCGCCGTAGCCGAGCAGCAGGGCGGTGACCAGGCCGGGGCCGGCGTGGGTGGTGCCGGTGAGGAACGGGGTGACGTAGGTGTAGCTGCCGAAGTGGGCCGGCACGATCAGGAAGGTCACCGCGATCCCGGTTCGGGTGCCCCGGCCGGCCAGCAGTCCGCGCAGCACGCCCAGCCCGGTGGCGGTCAGCGGGGGCAGCGGCGGCAGCGACCGCAGGAGGGCGGCCAGCGCGAGCACGGTCAGCGCCGCCATCGCCAGGAAGGCCGCCCGCCAGCCGGCCACGGAGCCGAGGAACACCCCCGCCGGCACGCCGAGCACCGAGCCGAGCGGGACGGCCGAGAAGATCAGCGTGTTGGCCCGGGCCTGCCGGTGCTCCGGGACGAGGCGAGGGGCGAGCCCGGAACCGATCGACCAGAACGCCCCGATGACCAGACCGAGGGCGACCCGGGCGGCCAGCACCGCCCAGTAGGCGGGGGCCAGGGCGCTGAGCAGGTCCGCCAGGGTCAGGACCAGCAGCAGCGCGCAGAGCATCGTCCGCCGGTCCGCACGCCTGGTCGCGACGGTCACCACGGGGGCGGCCACCGCGGCGACGATGCCCGGCAGGGTCATCATCAGCCCGGCCGTGCCGTCGGAGATCCGGAAGGTGGCGCCGATCGGGGTCAGCAGGCCGATCGGGAGGATCTCGGTGGTGACGATGGAGAAGACGCCGGTCGTCACGGCGAGGACGGCGAGGGTGCCGCCGCCGCTGCGGGGGCGCGACTTCGGGGTGGGCGGCTTCGGGGTGGGCTGGGTCGAGCTGAGGGTGGTGCCGGTCGGCATGCCGGAGGTCCCGTCGGTGGGTGGTGGGTGTGTCACCCGAAGTCCACCAATCCGACCGGGGGTTGGGCTGGCGTGAATCCGACGTCAACGCTTCCGCGCGGGGCCGGCGGTCCGGCGCGTCGCCCTGCGGTTCGGCGCGGCCCGGGGCCCGGTGCTACTCGGCGGCGTGGCGCCGTCTGGCGCGGTGCGCGATCTCGCCGAGGATGCGCTGCCAGGTCGGCGAGGCCTCGGCGAGCCGGGAGAAGATCACCGCCTGCTTCCCGGGCCGGCTGCTGTCCCGCCCGTGGGCGACCTCCCACGCGTCCAGGTCGTCGATCAGCCGGTCCACGCGCGGATCGTCCGGTGCCCAGCCGAGCGACTGGTCGCAGAGCAGGAACAGCCGCGTCGTCTCGGGGTCGTCGAAGCTTGCGTTCTTCTCCTGGATGCCCCGGCGCATGGCCTCCGGGTCCAGGGCCTGGTGCAGGATCCAGGTGTCGCGTTCGAGCCGTACCGACTGTTCGCCGACCCCGAGCGCGCGCATCCGGTCCAGGATGGCGACCACCTCGGGCGGCAGGGCGAGCCGTTCGCCGCTCGCCAGGTCGGCGATCCGGCGGCGGTGCTCGGCGAGCTGCTCGATCCGGCGCTCCAGTTCGGCGTCGAGCTCGGCGACGGCGGCGGCGAACTCCTCGGGCCGTGCCCGCAGCATTTCGTCGATCCGGGCCAGCGGCACGCCGGCGTCGGCGAGCGTCCTGATCCGGATGAGGTCGACCGCCGCCTGCGCGCTGTAGCGGCGGTAGCCGGAGCCGTCGCGTTCGGGCTCGGGCAGCAGTCCCACCTGGTGGTAGTGGCGCACGGTGCGTACGGTCACGCCGGCGGTCGCGGCGAGTTGACTGATCGTCAGCACCGGTGCGCTCCTGTCGTGTTGACGGCCTGCGGCCGGGGTGGTGCCAGGGGCCGGGGTCGAAGCCTAGGCGCGGCCCGCCCGGTCCACGACGTCGCGGATCGCCTGGACCACGGCGTCGGCCCGCTCGAAGACGAACTGGCTGTGGCCGGTGTCGGGGAGGATACGCTGCTCCCCGTCCGAGACGGCGTCCACCATGGCCGCGTACAGCCGCGTCTTGCCGTCGTGCATCGCCCGCAGGGCCTCCTCGGACATCAGCGCCTGCTGGCCGGGGTCGACGCCCAGCGGGGTGAGCGCGATCAGCGGGACGTCGGGCAGGTCCGCCCCGGCCCGCAGCTCGACGGCCAGGTCGGCCATCGAGGCGCGCTCGGCGATGCCGGCGTGGATCCAGCGCTCGCTCACGTGGTACTCGACCACCGCGTCCCGGACGTCCGCCGGGAAGTCCACGAGCAGTTCCGCGGCCATCTGCCGGATGCCCGGGAGTGCCTGCCGCAGCTGCTCCTCGGTGGGCGACAGCCGCACGCTGGCGGCCAGGCTCGCCTCGGCGGGCATGTAGTCGTCCCAGTCCCGGTGGAAGGCGTCCAGCCAGACCAGCCCGGCCACGTCGTGCGGGTAGCGCTGGGCGAAGCCGTGGGCGTAGGCGCCGCCGAGCGAGTGCGCGACCAGGACGTACGGGCCGGGGACGCCCTGGGCGTGCAGCAGTTCGTGCAGTTCGGTCGCCACCTCGGCGGCGGTGCGCGGCAGCGCGGCCTCGTCGCTGAAGCCGGTGCCGCCGCGGTCGTACACCACGGCGGTGGTGAACCGCGAGGCCCCTTGCTGGACGCCGAAGTAGTCCAGGCCGATGGCGCTCGCGCCGGGCAGGAGGACGACCGCGGGCCCGCCCGTGCCCTGGCGGTGCAGGTAGAGGCGGCGGCCGTCGATCTCCTGGAAGCCGCCGACCGGGGGGTGGAGCGGAGTGCTGGAGGTGCTCTCGTTCGTCATGCGGCAAGCCTGCAACCCTGACGTAGCGTCAAGGTCAAGCGTCCGGTCGCGGGACTTCCCCGGGAGGGGCCGGGCCGCCGTCGCGGGGGGCGTCAGGGGCTCGGGGCGTTCGGGGCGGCCGTGGTGGTGAAGCGGTTGCGGAACTCGGTGGGCGTGGTGCCCAGCCGGCGGGCGAAGGCGCGGCGCAGGGTCTCGTCGCTGCCCAGGCCGCTGAGCCGGGCGGCGGCGGTGATGCCGTGGCCGTCGAGGAGCAGCTGTTGGGCGCGGTCGAGGCGGACGCGCTCGACCCAGCGGGCCGGGGTGGTGTTCAGCTCGGCCTGGAAGAGCCGGGTCAGGTGGCGGGTGCTGACGGCGGCCGCGGCGGCCATCGCGGGCAGGCTGTGGTCGGCGCCCGGGTCGGCGAGGACGGCGTCGGTGAGCGTGCGCAGCAGGCCGCTGCGGGCCGGCGGGGTGGCCAGGGCGGTGGAGAACTGCGACTGGCCGCCCGGGCGCTGCACGAAGACGACCAGCTCGCGGGCGATGGCGCGGGCGGCCTCGGCGCCGTGGTCGTGCTCGACCAGGGCGAGGGCGAGGTCGATGCCCGCGCTGATGCCGGCGCTGGTGTGGTAGCGGCCGTCCCGGACGTGCAGGGCGTCGGGTTCGACCCGCACCCCGGGGTGGCGGAGCGCGAGGGCGGTGGCGTGGCGCCAGTGGGTGGTGGCCCGGCGGCCGTCGAGCAGCCCCAGCGCGGCGAGCACGAAGGCGCCGCTGCACACCGAGGCGACCCGCCGCGCCCGCCCGGCGAGGCCCTCCGCGGCGGCGAGCAGGGGTGCGTCCGGTCCCCGGGCGGCCAGGTGGTCGGCGCCGGCGACGACCAGGGTGTCGAGGGGTTCCCGGGGGCCGGGTGCTCCCTGGACGTCGTCCGGTGCGGCGGTGTCCGCCAGGGCCACGCCGTTGGAGGCGGTGACGGTGCCGCCGCCCGGGGAGACCAGGACGGTCCGGTACGGGTGGCCGAGCCGGCCGGCCTGGTGGAACACCTCCAGCGGACCGCTGACGTCGAGCAGCGTCACCCCGTCGAACACGAGGAAGGCGACCAGGCGCGTCATGTCCGAATCCGAGGTCCGGCTGTCCGTACCGACATGGCGGCAGCGTACGCCACCGGGCGAGGGTGGAGGAGTCGACCGAACAACCCCCGAAACGAATGAACGCGGAGGAACCATGACGAACGAGACGATCGCGGGCGTGTGCGTCCCGGACAGCGCCCTGGCCCGGGAGGCGACCGAACTGGTGCGGGAGGCGGCTTCGCCCCTGCTGTTCGACCACTCGCGCCGGGTGTTCCTGTTCGGGGCGCTGCGCGGCGCCGAACAGGGGCTGGAGTTCGACCCGGAGCTGCTGTACGTGGGCGCGATGTTCCACGACCTCGGCCTCACCGGCCGCTTCGCCCGGACCGACCAGCGGTTCGAGATCGACGGTGCCGACGAGGCCCGCCGCTTCCTGGCGGCCCACGGCATCACCGGCGAGCCGGCGCAGCGGGTCTGGACCGCCATCGCCCTGCACACCACCCCGGAGATCCCGCTGCACATGGCGCCGGAGATCGCCCTGGTCACCCGCGGCGTGGAACTGGACGTGCTGGGGATCGGCTACCACGCGATCTCCGCGGAGCAGCGGGCCGCCGTGGTCGCGGCCCATCCGCGGCCCGACTTCAAGAACCGCATCCTGGCCGCGTTCACCGACGGCATCAAGGGCCGCCCGGACACGACCTTCGGCAACGTCAAGGCGGACGTGCTCGCGCACTTCGTGCCCGGCTTCGAGCGCGGCGACTTCGTGGAGGTGATCAAGGGCTCCGAGTGGGAGGAGTGAGCCGGGGCGGGGCCCTCGGCTGAGGGGTTCTGGTCGCGGGCGTTGGATGCGGGCGCTGGCCGTGGGCATTGGTTGCGGGCATCGGTCGGGGGCGTTGGACGCGGGCTTCTGAGGGCAGCCCGGGGGCCCGGTCGGCGTCGCTCGGCCGGGTTTGACGGGGGCTCGGGGTTCCACCACCCTTCCACTAATCGAATAGTGAAAGGGTACTTTGCCGATGCCCGCTCCCGCCTCCGTGTCCCGGGCCGTTCCGAGTACGGCCGCTCTTCCGTCCGTACCGCCCCGCGCCCGCCGCCCCGCCCCGCTCGCGTGGGGCCTGGCGGCCGGGTTCGCCGCGCTGTACGCCTGCGTCGCCGTCAACCGGCACCGGCGCGGCCTCACCAAGGCCTACGACCTGGGCATCTTCGAGCAGGCCGTCCGGGCGTACGCCCACGGGCAGGCGCCGATCGTGCCGCTCAAGGGCCCCGGCTACCACCTGCTCGGGGACCACTTCCACCCGCTGATCGCGGTCCTCGCCCCCGCCTACCGGGCCTTCCCGAGCCCGCTCACCCTCGTCGTCGCCCAGGCGCTGCTGATGGCGCTGGCCGTCGTCCCGCTGACCCGCTGGGCCCACGAGGTGGCCGGGCCGCGGGTGGCGCTGCTCGTCGGCTGCGCCACCGGGGCCTCCTGGGGGATCGTCCGGGCGGCGGCCGACGACTTCCACGAGATCGCCTTCGCCGTCCCGCTGATCGCCTTCGCCGCCACCGCACTCGGCCGGCGCCGACCGCTCGCCGCCGCGCTCTGGTCGCTGCCGCTGCTGCTGGTCAAGGAGGACCTCGGGCTGACGGTGGCCGCCGTCGGGGTCCTGATCGCCTGGCAGGCCCGGCGGGAGCGGCACAGTAGTCCACTGCCCGGGCTCGCCCTCGCCGCCTTCGGGCTCGCCGCGACCGCGCTCACCGTGCTCGTCGTGCTCCCGGCGTTCAACCCGAGCGGGGGCTTCGACTACTGGCAGCAGCTGGACGGCGGCGGGCAGGGCGGGCAGGCCTCGCTCTGGGAACTGCCACTGCGGCTCGGCTGGCCGCCGGTCAAGTGGCTGCTGCTGTTCCTGCTCGCCGCCACCGCCGGCTTCATCGGCCTGCGCTCGCCGCTCCTGCTGCTCTGCGCGCCCACCCTCGCCTGGCGGCTGTTCTCCTCCAACTCGCACTACTGGGGCGTCAGTTACCACTACAGTGCGGTGCTGATGCCGATCGCGTTCGCGGCCCTGGTGGACGTCCTGCGCCGGGTTGACGCGGGTCGCCGGGGTGACGCGCGCCGCCGCGTCGAGGTGCGCCGGGCCAGGCGCGGGCTCGCCGTCAGCGCCCTGGTGGCCGCCGTGACGCTGCCGCTCTACCCGCTGCACGAGGTGGTGATGCCCGAGGCCTGGCGCACCTCGCCCCGGCTCACCGAGATCCGGGCGCTGCTCCACCGGATACCCGACGACGCCACCGTGGCCGCCTCCAACCGGCTGGCGGCCCAGCTCACCCGCCGGACGGAGGTCACCCTGGTGTGCCGGGCTCCGGAGGGCCCTGGCCCGCAGTGGGTGGCCGTCGACCTGCGCGACCCGAGCGTGCAGGCCCCGTGCGCCACCGCCGACACCGCCCGGATGCTGGCCGTCTACCGGGAGCGCGGCTACCGGCCGCTGGTCGAGCAGGACGGCCTGCTCCTGCTGCAACGCCCCTGAGCCGCCTCCTGGGCCGGACAACCCCGAGCACCGGACAACCCCAGACCGGACAGCTCCAGACCGGACACCCCCGGGTCCGGCTTGACCCGCGCGGCGCCGTGCGCCACCATTCCACTATTGAACTAGTGAAAGGCTGAATCGCCGGTGATCGAGTACCGCATCGAGCGGCGCAGCGGCGTCTCCACCTACCAGCAGATCGTGCAGCAGACCAAGCAGGCCCTGCGGCTCGGACTGCTCCAGCCCGGAGACAAGCTGCCGACCGCCCGAGAGGTGGTCGAACTGACCGCGATCAACCCCAACACCGTGCTGAAGGCCTACCGCGAACTCGAACGCGAAGGCCTGGTCGAACCCCGCCCGGGGCTCGGCACCTTCGTCCGGCGCTCGCTCGCCCGGCCGGAGGCGGCGGCGGACGGGCCGCTGCGGGCGGGCCTGGTCGGGTGGGTGGACCAGGCCCGGGAGGCCGGACTGGAGCGCGAGGACATCACCGCGCTGATGGCCTCCGTCCTGGAGCAGCGTTTCGACACCGGGGTCTCTGCGTCTGGGGCCTCCGACTCCGACGACGGGGTCTGAGGCTCCGACACCGGGGGCCGACACCGGGGCTCCGACACCGGGGGGCCCGAAACCCCGACACCGGGGCCTGCGGCTCCCCGGCAACACCGAACCGAGAACAGTGGGGGGACCGGGTGGACGACCCGACGACCACGGCGCCCGCGACGGCGCCGGCCCTGGAGGCCGAAGGCCTCGGCAGGAGGTACCGCGGCGGCTGGGCGCTGCGCGGCTGCGACGTCACCGTCCCGGCCGGGCGGATCTGCGGCGTGGTGGGCCCCAACGGCGCGGGCAAGAGCACCCTGCTCTCCCTCGCCGCCGGCCAACTCGCGCCCACCGAGGGCAGGGTGCGGGTGCTCGGCGCCACCGCCGGTGCGCCCGAGCTGCGCGCCCGGGTCGCCTACGTGCCGCAGGACAAGCCGCTCTACCCGGGCCTCACCGTCGCCGAGACGCTGCGGATGGGCCGCGAGCTCAACCCGGTGTGGGACGAAGCCGTGGCCCAACAGATCGCAGAGCAGGGCGAGTTGAACCCCAAGGCGCGGATCGGCTCGCTCTCCGGCGGCCAGCGCACCCGGGTCTGCCTCGCCCTCGCCCTCGGCAAGCTCCCCGACCTGCTGCTGCTCGACGAACCGATGGCCGACCTCGACCCGCTCGCCCGGCACCAGCTGATGGGCACCCTGATGTCGGTCGCCGCCGAGCGCGGCGCCGGGATCGTGCTGTCCTCGCACATCCTCCCCGAGCTGGACGGCGTCATCGACCACCTGCTCCTCGTCCAGCGCGGACGCGTCCGGCTGGCCGGTGACCTGGAGGAGATCCTCGACGGGCACCGACTGCTCACCGGGCCGGCCGCCCAGGGTTCCTCCCTGGCCGCCGAGACGGTGGTCGAGCAGCGCGTCAGCGGCCGCCGGGCCGTCGCCCTGGTCCGCACCGACGAGCCGGTGGACGGCGACTGGGAGAGCGAACGCCCGAGCCTGGAGGACCTGCTGCTCGGCTACCTCCGGGCCTCCGCCGACACCTCCGCCGACAACCCGAACCGCGTGAAGCCCGACCCGAACGGGGTGGCCGCATGAGCACCGACCTCCTGCCCGACCGGGCCCCCACCTCCGCACCCGCCGACCGCCGGCCCGCCACCCCCGCCCTGCGCGGGCTCATCTGGCTGACGCTCCGTCAGAACCGCTTCCTGCTCTGGACCCTGGGCGTGCTGCTCGTCCTCGCGGTGGCGGACCTCGTCTGGATCCACGTCGCCCTCCGCCACATCATCGGCGTCCTGCGGCGGACCGGCTGCTACTACCCCGACTCCTGGTCCGAATCGGAGTGCTGGGCCCTCCTCGCACCGATCAACCGCCCCAACTTCTGGTACCTGGAGGTCCTCCAGCCCGCCGTCACCGTCCTCCCGCTGCTGATCGGCGTGTTCATCGGCGCCCCGCTGCTGGCCCAGGAGTACGAACGCGGCACCATCCGGCTGATCCGCGCCCAGTCCGTCAGCCCGGCCCGCTGGCTGGCCGTCCGCCTCGCCGTCCCCGGCCTCGCCGTCCTGGCCGTCAGCGGTGTGATCGCCGTCCTGATGACCTGGGTGTGGTGGACGGACATCGCACACGGTCCGGACGCCTTCGACCCGCCGTTCCAGTTCTTCACCTACCCGGCCATCGGCCTCGCCCCGGTCGCCTGGTCCCTGTTCGCGCTGGCCCTCGGCGTCCTGGTCGGCCAACTCGTCCGCCGCACCCTCCCCGCGATGTTCGCCACCGGCGCCCTCGTCGCCACCGCCCACGGCCTGGTCGTCTGGGCCCGCCCGCTCTTCTACCCGGTCGTGGAACAGGTGGCCCCCGTGGGCACCGCCCAGCCCACCAACGCCTGGCTCATCGACCAGGGCGTCGTCTTCCCCGACGGCACCCGCGTCACCACCGACTCCTGCGCCCTCAACACCACCTGCAACACGGCCAGCGCCTCCTGGCTCCGCTTCCACCCGGCCGCCCACCTCACCCCCATCCAACTCGTCGAAGCCGGCATCCTCCTGGCCCTTGCCGCGGCCCTCCTGATCGCCGTCTTCCGCCGCATCCGCGCCTAGCGCGGCTCACGGCTTCTGCAACAGCCGTCGCTTCCAGTAGGGCGTGAGCCGAGGACGGATCAGAACGACGCCCTGCTGGGTGGCGACCCCGAGGTCCAGATGCGGGCTGTGGGGCCGGGCCGCGAGTGAGGTGATGAGCGCAGGGAGGGGCGTTGACCACACCTCCTCAGCATCGGGGAGGCTGAACAGCCTGATCCCGAACTCGTCGCTGATGGCGAGCAGCGCGTCGCCGCTGGGCGCCGCCCCCGTCCACAGCAGTCGCCGCGCGCGAATGGGCAGTTCGCGAGCGGCGACTGCTGGGTGGGTGGAGTCCCAGACGACGACGGGAGAAAGGTCAGTGTCGTCATGGCCCAGTCCGGGCATGTAGACGAGTGCCGGATCGCCCGACTTCGTATCGGCCCAGCGGAGGTAGTAGCTGCAATCATTGGCGAGGGTGCGGAGTTCGGAAATGCCGACCTTGGGTTGAGGTGGATACACGGTATGGAACCGGTTGTTCTCCAGGTCGAGAACCATCACATGGTTATCGGTAGTGGCGATGGCGATATAGCGGGTGCCGGCGGCGTCGTGATGCGGCGCCAGTGAGGCAGGTGTCGTTGGCAGTGCGATCAACTTATCGTTGATGGGCTGTCGAGTTGTTGCGTTCCAAAGGTAGATGTGCACCAGTGAATCGGAATCGCTTGCCCCAGCGAAGGTTCCGTAGCCGGTTGTTGAAAAATCCCGCTGAGGCGATTCCTTGGCGATCGCAATGAACAGCACGGTGTCACCGGAAGCAATCGTGAAGCCAGCCGTAAAGGCCGCCGTCGACTCGGTATCGACTTTCCATGGACTGTCGGTGACGATCGTTTCCCCGGGGGATGTGGAGTAAAAGATGCGGCCGTTCTCTGAGTCAAATCCGACCATTCGGACTTCAGAGTGCTCGGCGATTGGTGGAATCAGGTGACATTCAGTCCCCCATGGGGTGTCGGCGGGAACGCTCACTGGTGAATTGACTATCGATCCATCGATCGTGAGCTGGTGCCAGGAGAAGCCTGTCGTGAGGTTATTTCCTCGGCGCTCACCAGAGCGTCTGCTCAGCAGGTGAAAGTTGCCATTTTTGTCCTCTGCGTGGACATCGAATCCTAATGCGTTCACTTCTGGCAGGTTGTGTGCGATCAGTGGTTCGTATGTGTCGGATCCCTGATCCAGCGAGGTGCTGCTGACCAATCGAAGGCCGACCCATGAGCCGACGATAAAATCCTGGGATCGAACGGACCAGCTGTGGATCAATACAGTTGTTGATTTGTCGTGCCTTCTCTCCTCATGGTTCTCGATGGAATCCGCCGGAAGTCGGCCGTCGAAACGCACATTCCAAAGCCGGGCAGTCCCGTCATTGCTGACGGTCAGGATGTCTCGTGAGCAGATGTCGGATTGGGCGAGCATGTGGAGGCCGGATGCGGCGCTCTCGTGGCCGCAGAGTGTGTATCCGGTGGATGAGCCCGTAGTGCAATCGATGATATCGACATCGCTGTCAAGAGATGCGCGTGCAGCACGGACCCGGCTGTCACCGGCGAGTGTGAACGGGAGGAACAGGTGGTTCATTGTGGCATGTGTTCGGGTTTTCTCCGTGAGGCCGGTCGCCGAGGAGTACGTGGCGATGAATCCCAGGGACTCGACCACGAAAGCGACATGCTGTAGGCCATGTCGAATAAATGACCCATTGCGGGGGTGGTCCAATAAGCGGATAGCTGTGCAGATCTGCGCGTTCTCGCAGTCGAGTAGTAGAATTCGGCCACTAACTTCCTCTTCCGGTTCCCAAAGTGCGATAAGCGGGCTGCCAAGTTCTCGAGATGGGTGGTCAAATATCGATGCCCCAATCAGGCCGTCCACTAGAATAGTTTTCGCCCAGTTGTCGGCGGCGGAAAATTCGGTGACCTCTCCGCTTCCGCTATCGCATATCACAAGGTGCGTTGTGTCGTCGCTGTATCGGACGAGAGCGGCGGTTGCTGTCGGATCGGCAGGGGCTTCCAGGAGGGTTTTCCCCGCTGAGTCGATAATCGTGATGCGATCCTGGGAATGGCAGACCACCACGGGCGTGCCGTCGTCCAATTCGCCGACATCCAGGATCGTTCTATAGTGCGCTTCTTGGATATGGTGGACGACATCCTGGTCGCTGATATTCCACACTCGGAGATCGCCCAGCGCGTCGAGCGTGACAGCCAGCGCATGATCAGACGTGGACGGCAAGGCCCTTACGTGAGTGACACGCGAGGAGTGCATGAGCGTTGTGGAGAGTGCTGGGGTGTCGATCATCCAGACGTAAACCTCCGGCCGCCCGGAGGCAAGCGCGAGCACTGCCCGGTTCCGGTTGGGCAGCACGAGGTCGTCGAAGTACCACCTACCAACCACTGACGTCGTTGAATACGTCCCATCGTGGTGCCTGCCCACGATGCGGTGCGGGGTCACCGTCCTGGCCTCGACCCTGATGCGTTGTACCGACGAGGACAGTCCCTCCGCCCGTCGGGCGAAGACGGCGGCGCCGTGGGATTCGGCGGTGAAGGCCAGGAGAGCGGCCCGGTCGAGGCCGGAGGGCGCCGGAAGTCCGACGAACCGCTCGACCACCATCGCCAGCACCGGATCACACGAGGTGTGCCGTACGGCGGGCAGCAATTCGGTCGGGTCGGTAGCCAGGATGAAGGACGGGTCCTCGACCAGCTCCTGGATCGACCCGGCTGCCGCTGCGTGCGTGGCCAGGTGTTGGCGTATGTAGGGGAGCGCCTGCTCCCACCGCCGGCCCGGTGTCAGATCGAGCAGGACCTCGACGAACCCCTCCTGCACATCCTGGAGGTCACGGACCTTGAGTGTGCGCTGACGGAGGTAGTCCGTAAGCTCCTGGTGGTAGAGGCGGAAGTGCTTGGTCCGCGACACCTCCGCCCAGGCCAGATATGATCCGTCCTCCTCCACCAGAGCGTCGATGTCCGCTTCCCGCAGCGCGATGCCCGATAGCCGGGAAGCGACCAGCAGCCAGATCCGACGCGGCAGGCCGTTGCCCTCGCCGAAGGCCAGTGCTGTGAGGAGCGCCATCACGGCCTCGGCCCGGTGATGGGGGACCCGTCGCAGGTAGGCTTCGAAGGCGCCACCGACATCCGATGGAAGGGACTCCGCCCAGCCGGGGACCGTCGTATCCAGAACGTCCCCGCACAGGAGCGCACTTGCTGTCATACGTGCCACCAGGAAGCAGTGCCTAGCTCGCCGGGCGACCTCCGCTGCGATGGCGGCGATCTGCTCCTCCAGACCGGAGTACGGCGAACCTGCATCCCCGAGGATGCGGCGCACGTATTCGGCCGTACTCGTGTCGTCAGCGTACTCCGAGCTGTCCAGATCGATGGCGCTCACCTGCTCGCCGATGTGCGGCAGGAGTTCCCAGCGCGACCCCACGACCAGCCGCACACACGGTACGGCGCCCAGCGGGCGCAGCAGGTCCCAGGCGATGCGTCGGGCCTCGGTCCGGTCGCCTGCCGGGCCTGCCTCGTCGAGGGAGTCGATCACGATCCGCAGCGGGGCCTTCCGCTTGGCGAGCGCGGTGAGCAGGGCCGCCGGATCGGTTGCGCGGACGTCGGCGGCGGCGGCGAGGCGGGCCACTAGCGCCTCCAGGCTCTGGTGGCGGGCGTTCACGGAGACGTCCGAGTAGCCTTCCAGCACCAGCCGCCCCAGTACGGCGGACTTCCCCGAGCCGGGCGCGGCAGTGACCACCAGTGCCCCGCGCCTGCCGGGCCCGGCCATGGTGTCTCGCAGCCTGCCGAGCGCCTTGCGACGGCCCGTGAAGTACGACCCCGGGTCATGGACGTGCTCCACGCCCCGCCCACGGGGCTCGAAGTGCGAGGACAGGTCCGATGCGTCAGCCGCCACCTCCCGCTCGCCGACCTCTGCGCTCGCGTCGTAGCCGGGGTTGGGGAAGAACGGCGGTTGCGCGCTCTGGTGGTTCGACGAGCAGGCGACGCGCTGCCTGCGCCCCTCAGCGGTGAACGCCTGGTTGACCTTGGCCGCCACCGTAGAGGGCGAGAGGTACCGCTGCGATGGTCCGTCGCCCGTTGCACACACCTCGATGAACCGGGGAACGAACCCGCCGTCGTCGGCGAGGTCGCGGTGACGGGCGGAGGCGAGGACCCAGGTACCGGCTCCGCTGTCGTCGCCGCGACGCCGCGACGCCGCGATGCCGTCCGTCACGGCCTGGATCTCTGTGGAGCCGATGGCGGCATGGCAGGAGTCGATGACGAAGAGGACGTTCCGCAGCGGCGAGGCCGCCAGGACCTCGGCCATGTTCTGCGGCGACAGCCACGAACGGGGCCGGCTCAGACGGGTGTCGGCGCAGGCGAGGCGGTACGGCGCGCCCGGGACCGACTGGTCGCCGTGGCCGGCGTAGTACACGACCACCACGTCCTCCGTCGTAAGCCTGCCGCTCGCGCACCAGTCGGAGAGCGCGTCCTCGAATTCGGTGGACACCGGGTCGCGCGAGACCTCTCCGAGCACTCGGGTGTAGCCCATCGCCGGCGCTGTGAGGAACTCCGCGACCCGTTCGACGTCGTTGAGGGCACAGGGGAGACGGGGGAACTCATCAGCACCGTACGAGGACGTACCGGCAGCGATCAGGTAGTGCATGGGGCTGGCCGGTCTCCTCTTACTTTAGCCCTGCGGCGACGGCCCGGCCGGTCTCCACCGCGGTGAGGTAGTGCGTCGCGTCGTGCATGTGCGAGCCGTTGTTCACCGGGACGTCGGTGACCCGGGGTCCGAAGGCCAGGCGGAGTTCCCGTACGGCGGCGACGATGTCCGTCGCGTCGGCGACGTTGGTCCAGGCGCGGAGAGGCTTGGGCCACCGGGCCTTGCGGTTCAGGGGCTCGGGCTGGAGGCGGTCCAGGACGAGTGCGCCCATGCCAAGCGGTGAGCCCAGGGTGACGAGCATCCGGACGTCCCAGTCGGGGTGGCCCTCCTGGCACAGGGTCTCGTACGCGACGACGGAGCCCAGCGAGTGAGCCACCACCACCCGGGTCTCCGGGCCGATCTGTGCGGTCAGTCGGTCGCGGGCTGCTTCGCGGATCCGTTCCTCCGCGAAGTAGCGCGTCAGCTGCTTCAGGCTGCCGATCAGCGCCGCGTCCAGAACGCCGCGCAGGTACGTCGCGCCGGTGAGGGCGTCGAGGGCCTTGCGGACCGTGCGGATCCTGAGCGACTGGGACAGGCCCCAGCCGACCGTCCCGCGGGTACCGGGCTCGTCCGGGGCCGGGACGCTTGGGTCCGTCAGGGCGGCCTCCGCCCACCAGGCCATGAGGAGTTGGAACTCCTCCTCGGTCTCGACGTCCGCCGCGTCGTAGGCTGGCTCGTACCCGGCGCGGGTGTCGCGGGGACGGAACAGGTCGCCGTAGAACGCGACGGCTACGTCCGTCGGCTCGGGTACTGGGCCGCCCGCCAGCCGTGCGCCGCCCATGAGTTCGGGGACGACGTCCCGGGCTAGCGAGTCCTCGCTGAGGTACTGCTTGGCGACACCGTGTATGAAGACGACCTTGGCCATTGTTCCGCCCCTCCCTGCGTGGCGAGAGCCTACCGCTGGTGGTCACGGCCGTGGTCCCGTACGGGCGAATGGAATCATGGTGCGCGTCCTGGGTGTGCGGAGTGAGGCGGGGGTCGGGTGGTGGGGGAGCGGCGGCGGGGTGGGCGGCGGGCCGGGGAGGTCCTTGCCGA
>NZ_LFVW01000184.1:0-2712 GCF_001182915.1 Kitasatospora sp. MY 5-36 | reverse complement strand
CTCGCGGAGGCGGCGGCCAGCGGGCTGGTCGACGCCATCGGCGGCATCGACCCGGCGGGCTTCGACGCCGTCCCGGCCGAGGGCCCGGACGGCGAGGGGCCCGCCCAGCTGGAGCTGCTGTTCGGCCTGGCCGAGCAGCACGGACTGCGCCTCGACATCCACCTGCACGACCGGGGCGAGCGCGGCCTCGGCCCGCTGCGCGAGATCGCCGCGCGGACCAGGGCGGCCGGACTGGCCGGGCGGGTGGTCGTCAGCCACGCCTTCTGCGTCCCGGAGCTGGCGGGCGCCCAGCTCGCCGACCTCGCCGCCGAGCTGGCCGAGTCCGGCGTCGGCCTCACCACCGTGGCGCCCTCGGCCCACCAGGTGCTGCCGTTCCGCGAGCTGCGGGCGCACGGGGTGCGGGTCGGGCTCGGCTCGGACGGCGTGCGCGACTCGTGGAGCCCGTACGGCAACGCCGACCCGCTGCACCGCGCGCACCTGCTCGGCTGGACCACCGACGCCCGCACCGACGAGCAGCTGGCCGACTGCTTCGCCCTGGCGGCCGACGGCGGCGCCGAACTGCTGGACCTGCCGGCCGTGACCCTGGAGTCGGGCTCGCCCGCCGACTTCATTCTGGTGACGGGCGAGTGCCTGCCGCAGGTGGTGATCGACCTGCCGGCGCGTGAGCTGGTGGTCCGCGCGGGCCGGGTGGTGGCGCGGGACGGGCGGTTCACGGGCTGACGGGCGTCCGGCGGCCGGCGAGGGCCTCTCCGTCGGTGGTGCGGTCGGCGGGCGCCTCCCCGTCGACCGTGCGGCCGCGCGTTGTGCGGCCCGTGCCGACGGAGAGGCGCTCCGGCGACGATGCTCAGAGGGTGCGGGCCGCGCTGGTCTCGTGGAGGTGGACCAGCGCGTCGTAGGCGGTGCCGATCGCGAGGCGCGGCAGCGGGTCGCTGCGGAACTCCGTCCCGGCGTCGTAGGTCGGGCGGGCGGTGTTCAGCCAGGACCGGGTGGCCGGCGGGGCGGAGCGCAGGTCGACGTAGTAGTCGCGGTAGCGGACCCGGTCGAGTGGGTACTCGTTCATGTCCGCGGTGGCCGGCGGAACGGTGACCGGCTTCCAGGCGGCGGCGAACGGGTCGTCCTTGGTGAGGAAGGAGCCGCGGTCGAAGGTGAAGCCGACGGCGAGGTAGTCCGCGCCGAGGGCGTCGCGCAGGTACGAGCCCTGGGTCTTGGGGTAGAGCTCGGGGTCGCTGCTCTGGTACCCGACGTGGCCGTTGTGCGCGGACAGCAGCACCTTCCCGCCGGTGCGGCGCTGCCACCAGAGGGTGTTGTCGGTCATGGCGCGGTCGCGGAGGTTCTGCATCGCGGCCACCTCGCTGTTGTCCTCGAGGTTCATGGCGGTGAAGGTGAAGGTCAGGGCGATGCTCCGGGCGTTCTGCACCGCCCAGTCGTACGCCTCGCCGCCGTCGCCCCTGGCCGCGGTGACCAGCTCCAGGGTCTGCTGCGCCACGGCGGCGTTCTGCCGCCGCTCGGCGAGCGGGCGCGTGGTGATGTAGCCGATGGCGTCGTCGAACGGGCGCAGCCCGGCGTACAGCTGCTCCAGGCGCGGCAGCGACGCGGGGGCGGCCTCGCGGACGTAGGAGGTCACCCGGTCGAAGAGCTGGTCGCCGATGGCGGGGAAGTCCAGGTCGTCGCCGACGAAGTGGACCGGGTGCTGCGGGTGTTCGCGGTTGTGGTCGCGCATCCAGTCGATCAGGTCGGCGAACTCCTGGCGCTCCCACGGGGACTTGCCCATCGTCTCCTTGACCAGCTGCCGGGCGTCGCCGCTGGTGCGGCCCTGCACGTAGTCGTCGATCCGCAGGCCGGAGGACCAACTCGTCTCCAGGGCGAAGGCGGTGAAGCCCTTCTCCTCGACCAGGTAGCGCAGGACCCGGTGCTTCATGGTGAAGAGCTCGTGGGCGCCGTGCGTGGCCTCGCCGAGCCCCACCACCTTGGCGTCGCCGATCATCGCGCCCAGCGGGCGCAGGTCGGTGGTCCGGCCCCCGGGCTCGGTGGACCGCAACGGGTGGGCGAGGCCGTTCAGTTCGCGGACCACGGTGGATATCTGACTGTTCGTCACCTTGTCGGTGCCGGGCTGGTCCGCGTGTGCCGCCGGGGCGAGCAGGGCGGTGGTCGCGACGGCCGCCGTGGCGGCCAGCAGGGCGCGTCGACCGATGGGCTTGCCGTGCTTCTCGCTGCGTACGGTCACTTCGGGGGGCTCCTCAAATTCGTCGAACCGTCAACCCGTCGGAACGGCCGCGGTGGTTCGAGTGGTTCGCCGGCGAACGTGCCGGTCAATGAATAGTCGATCACCGGGGGGCTTCGGCGCGCTGAGGAGTGCCGCCGGATCGACCAGGGGGATAACCCCCGGGCGGCCCCGGCACACCCGTACGCGGGGGTGTGCCGGGGCCGGTACCGGGTGAGGGTTCAGAGCGTGGCGGAGCGGTGGGTCGGTCGGCCGTCCAGGACGGTCAACAGGACGGGGAGGTCCGCCAGTTCGGTGGCCGGGGTGGTGAGCGGGTCGGCGGCGAACACGGTGAGGTCCGCGCGGTGGCCGACGGTGATCCGGCCCGCCAGCTGCTCCTCGCCGGCCGCGTGGGCGGCGTTGGCGGTCATCGCCAGCAGGGCCTCCAGGGCGGTGAGCGCCTGGCCGGGGTTGTGCGGGGCCTGGCTCAGGTCGCGGGTGGGACGGCGGTG
>NZ_LFVW01000183.1:0-16850 GCF_001182915.1 Kitasatospora sp. MY 5-36 | reverse complement strand
GGGGGGGGGGGGGGGGGGGGGGGCGCCCGCCATGACGCCCAGCGGCGGGTAGGGGGCGATCGGCCAGTCCGAACCGAGGACGACCGTGGCGCCCGCGTCCCAGAGGTCCCGGCAGCGCCACGCGCGGTCGGCCCGCTCCTCGCCGAGGCGGCGGGACCAGTTGTCGGTGTGGTCGGCCCGGGTGAAGTCGCAGCAGTGGGTGGGCTGCATGGAGGCGACCACGCCCAGCTCGGCGAAGCGCCGGACCACCGCGTCCGGAACGGTCTCGATGTGCTCGATCCGGTGGCGGACGGGGGGCGCCCCGTGCGTCGTCCCCCCGTCCGCCGCCGCCCCGATCGAGTCCAGGGCGTGCCGTACGGCGGCGTCGCCGATCGCGTGGGTGGCGGTCGGCACCCCGGCCTGGTGCAGCTCCCGGACGACGCGGGTGTAGTGCGCCGGATCCGGCCAGAAGGCGTGGGTGGACTCGCCGTGGCAGTCCGGGCGCTCCAGCCAGGCCGTGCCGTTGTCGATCGTGCCGTCCATGAACAGCTTCACGCCGTCCACCCGCCAGAGCCGACCGCCCCGGCCCTGCTGCCCGATCAGCGCCCGCAGGCCGTCCGCGTCCACACCGGGCTGGCACCAGGGGGCGACGCGCAGCCGCAGCGGCAACTCGCCGGCCTCGTCCAGCTCGGTGTAGAGGTCGAGACTGTCGCCGTTGGCGTCCATCGCGTGGCCGCCGGTGAGGCCGGCGGCGGCCATGGAGCGCAGCGCGGCGGCCAGGCGGTCGCGGCGCTCGGTGCGGGTGGGCTGCGGCGCGGTGCGCTCGACCAGCTCGCAGGCGGCGTCCTCCAGCAGCAGGCCGGTGGGGCGACCCTCGGCGTCGCAGACCACCTCGGCGGCCTGGTCGAAGCGGCGCGGGCCGTCCACGCCGGCCAGCTCCAGGGCGCGCGGGCTGGCGAGCATGGAGTGGGCGTCGAAGAGCTGGAGCAGCGCCGGAACGCCGTCCAGGACGGGCGCGAGGGCGGCGGACTCCACCGGGCGGTCGCCGAAGACGTTCGGGTCCAGGCCCCAGGCGTGCAGCCAGGCGCCGGGGGCGAGGCGTCCGGCCTCGGCGGCGAGGGCGGCGCGGACGCCGGCCAGGTCGGTGCAGCCGGAGAGGTCCAGGCCCTGGGTGAGCTCGGCGCCGGTGACCGGGTGCAGGTGGCCGTCCACCAGGCCGGGGGTGACCACGGCGCCCTTGAGGTCGATCACCGTGGTCGCGGGGTCGGCGAGTCCGCGGACGGTGCGGTCGTCGCCGAGGGCGGCGATCCGGCCGTCCACGACGGCGAGGGCGGTCTGCGGGAGGAAGCCGCCGGAGGCGGGGTCGAGCAGACGGGCGGAGAGGAGGACCAGGGAGGTGCGCACTTCGACTCCAGTGGTGCTTCGGGGTGGGGGCGTGGTGTCTGCGGGGCTTGAGGGGGTTGAGGGGGTTGAGGGGGCTGGGGTGGTGGTCAGGGCTGCTCGGGGGCGGAGGTCTCGGGCGCGTCCGCCGGGTCCGTGGGGTCGGCGGGGGCCGGGGAGGTCAGTGCGCCGTCGGTCAGGCCCAGTTCGCGTTCGGCGGTGGCGGCGGCGAGCCGGGTGGCGGCGTACGGGTCTTTGCGCAGGCCGGTGTTGGCGTGGACGGCCAGGCCGTCGATCACGACGAGGATGTGGACGGCGGTCAACACCGGGTCGGTGGTGCGGAATTCGCCCTGCTCGACCCCGGCGGCGATGACGTCGCCGAGCCGGCCGCGCCAGTCCGCCTCCTGGTCGAGCACGCGGTCGCGCAGGACGGGGCGGTAGCGGCTGAGGTGGCGGGCGTTGAGCCAGAGCCGGCTCACGTCGTCGTAGGACGGGCCGGTGGTGCGGGCGAAGAAGCGGGCCAGGTGCCGCAACGGGGACCCGTCCCGCGGGTCGGCGGGCAGCAGCGCCTCCAGTTCGGCGGTGGCGGCGCTCCCGAAGGCCTCGGCGACGAGGTCCTCCACGGCGGGGAAGTAGTGGCTGATCAGGCCGGGGCGGACGTCCAGTTGGTCGGCGATCCGGCGCAGGGTGATGCACTCCAGGCCCTCGGTGAGGGCGACCTCGGCCGCGGCGCCGACGATCTCCGCCCGGCGGTCCTCGGGGGACTTGCGAACCCTTTTGCGCTGAACGCTTGACGTCATGGGGCGGATGCTATTGAGTGTGCGACCAATAAGCAAGCAGGTGGGCACGACACCCCCACGGAGGGCCCCCGCATGACGTCCACGCTCCCGGACCACCCCCACACCTCGCCGGACCACCCGGACCACCCGGCGCACCCCGCCGCCCCGCCCCAGCGGGAACCGGGCGGCCGGGTCGAGGTCCACGGCATCGACCACATCCCCGAGACCGAGCGGCGCGGTCGCGCCCGCGAACTCTTCCCCGTCTGGGCGGCCGCCAGCGTCAACTACCTCAACCTGGTGGTCGGCGGCGCCCTGGTCCTGAGCGGCCTCGGCCTCTGGCAGGCCTTCGCCGTGGTCGTCCTCGGCAACCTGTTCTGGCTGGGTACAGGCCTGCTCGCGGTCTCCGGACCGGCCGCCGGCGCGCCCAGCGAGGTGATCACCCGCGCCATGTACGGCATCCGGGGCAACCGGGTGAACAACGCGGTCACCGGCTGGATGATCTCCGTCTGCTACTTCGCGCTGAACCTCGCCGCGGCCGCCGTCGCCGCCTTCTCGCTCGCCGAGGAGGCGGGGATCACGCCGACCACCCCGATCAAGATCGCCATCGTGATCGTGATCGTCGTACTCACCCTCACCATCAGCGTTTACGGGCACGCCCTGATCGTCCGGCTCTACCTGCCGATCACCCTCGCCCTCACCGCCGCCTTCGCCGTGGTCGGCTACGCGATCGTCACCCACGCCGACCCCGGCTGGACCCAGCCCGAACCCCTCACCGGCGGCCGACTCTGGGCGGCCGCCCTGGCCGGCGTCACCCTGATCGCCTCCGGCCCGCTCTCCTACACCACCAGCGCGGACTTCTCCCGCTACCTGCCCGCGACCACCGCCCCCCGCGCCGTCCTCGGCTGGACCGCCCTAGGCGGCTTCCTGCCCAGCGTGGTGGTCGGCGGCCTCGGCGTGCTCGGCGCCACCGCCGTCGACATGACCGACCCGCAGGCCGCCCTCCGGCAGATCCTGCCCGGCTGGTTCAACCCGGTCTTCCTGCTCTCCCTGGTGGTCGGCACCATCGCGGTCAACGCCCTCACCGCCTACAGCGCGGGCCTCGCGCTCCAGGCCGTCGGCATCCGCATCCGCCGCACCCGCAGCGTGCTGCTCGACGGCGCGGTCGCCGTCTCGCTCACGCTGTACGCCCTCCTGGTCTCCAACTTCCTCGACACCGTCAGCAACGTGCTCCAGCTGACCGTCGTCCTCCTCGGCCCCAGCACCGCCGTCTACGCCACCGACATCCTGCTCCGCCGCAACCGCTACGACGGCCGCGCCCTCGGCGACGAACGCCCCGGCAGCCCCTTCTGGTACCGCGCCGGCGTCAACCCGGCCGGCGCCATCGCCCTCACAGGCGGCGTCACAGCCGCAGCCCTCGGCGTGGACACCCTCTACACCGGCCCACTGGCCGCCCTGCTCGGGGCGGACGTCGCGCTGCCGGCGGGCATGGTGGTGGCGGCGGTCCTGTACGCCGTGCTGATGCCTCGCCGGCGGCGGTGACGCCGGTCCGGCCGCGTGCGCGCCGCAGGGCGGGTGGGAGTGCTTCCACCGCCCGGGCGGCCGGGCTGGCCGGGTTGGTGGGTGACCTGCCCGTGGCGGCCAGCTGTGGGCCGGGCGGTTGGGCGTGGGTCGGGCAGCCGATTCGGTGCCTGTCGCGGGCGGCGAGTGAGGTTCGCGCTGGGGTGTGGGCGGTTCTGTGGCTGGGCCGGGCGGGGAAGACCTCGCGCTTCCAGTAGGCGTGGTGGTGGCGGATCTGTACGCCGGGCCGCCGTTTCCGCGTCGGTTGGCCGACCGGCCAGGGTGGACCTCGCGCTGCGGGTGGGCATGGTGACGGCGGTGGTGGTTCAGCACGCCGTGCTGATGCGTCGTTGGTGGGTGTGACGCCGGTCGGGGCTGCTGGTCGTGGCCCGGCAGCGCTGCCGCAGGGCGGGTTGGGTGGTGATTCCGCCGGCTCGGAGGCCGGGTCTGCCCTGTTTGCGGTCGGCCCTGAGCCGGGCGGTTGGGGGCAGTCGGTTCGGTGCTGTCGCTGGCGGCGAGTGAGGTTCGCGCCGGGGCGTGGGTGGTTCTGTGGTCGCGCTGGTCGGGGCGGACGTTGCGCTGCCGGTGGGCGAGGTGGTGGCGGTCCTGGATGCGGTGCCGATGCGTCGTTGGCGGGGGTGACGCCAGTCGGGGCTGCTGGCCATGGATCGGCTGTCCCGCCGCCGGGCGGGTGGGAGCGGGGGTGCGGTGGTGTTTCCGCCGGCTCGGTGGCCAGGCTGGCCGGGTTGGTGGGTGACCTGACCGTGGTGGCTGGCCCTGGACCGAGCGGTTGGTCGTGGGTCGGACAGTCGGTTCGGTGCTTGTCGCTGGCGGCGAGCGAGGTCCGCGCTGGGGCGTGGGTGGTTCTGTGGCTGGGCCGGGCGGGGTGGACCTGGTGCTGCTGGTGGGCACGGTGGCGGCGGCGGGTCGTACGCGGGGCCGCTGATTTGCGCGACGACCGACCGGCCGGGGGGGCCGGCGTCTCCGGGACGGGGCCCGGGGCTGGGCGGCCCGGCTGAGGAGCCGCCAGGAACGCAGGCTCGTCCAGGACAGGCGTGTTGGGCTGCCCTGGTCAGGAGGTCTGCTGTGGGCGCCTCGGCACGCCGGTGGGGAAGAGCTGGGTGTGTGTGGCTGGGGTGAGTTCCGGGGTTTTGGGGGGGGGGTCCTGGGTGGGCGGGTCGAGTGTGGGGCCGTCTGGAACAGGCGTGTTGGGATGGGCTGACCGGGCAGGTGGCCCCTGTGCGGACGGCCCGGGCGTGTGAGGTCTGGGGAAGCGGCCGATGACGGGGGCCCGGAGTGGGCGCTTCGTGACGGTGGCTGCGGTGGGTGTTCCGGAGTTGACACCACGGGGGGTATGCGGCCACGCGGTAGGGGGCGGTGGCTCGCAGCGGGCTGCTCGGTGGTGGTGGTTCGGAGTGAGCGGCGCGTGGTAGGCGGCGGGTTTCGGGTGGGGATTGCTCCGGTGTGGCCGGTTCGGGGGAGTGGGTGGGACCGGGCGGCCAAAGAAAAAGGCGAGGAGAGTGAATCCCCTTGCCACTTTCAAGCTATACCGTGCCCCCGGGCTTGCGGCAAGGCCCCCGGCATGGCGCAGAATCCCGGCCGTAAGGCCATGACCTGCGGAAACGGGAGTCGTGAAATGCGTGTGTTGATGACGACCTGGGGGTCGCGCGGGGATGTCGAGCCGCTGGCGGGGCTGGCGGTGGCGCTGCGGGGGTTCGGTGCGGAGGTGCGGGTGTGCGCGCCGCCGGACGAGGAGTTCGCGGCGGTGCTGGGGCGGGCGGGGGTGCCGCTGGTGCCGCTCGGTCCGTCGGTGCGGTCGGTGGTGGCCGGCCCGAAGCCGCCGACGGCGGAGGACGCGTTCCGGCTCGCCCGTGAGCTGGTCGCCGTGCGGTTCGAGACGCTGACCGCCGCGGCCGAGGGCTGTGACCTGGTGCTGGCGACCGGCCTGATGCCGGCCGGTGCGCGGGACGTCGCCGAGAAGCTCGGCCTGCCCTACGTGCTGGCCTGCTTCCACATCCTCGGACTGCCCTCGCGGTACTCCCGGCCGGGCCGGCGGCCGGGCACGCCGTCCCCGGACGACGAGACCGACTACCGGAAGCTCTGGGAGCAGGACGCCCAGCGGGTGAACGCGCTGTACGGGGAGGCGCTCAACAGCCACCGGGCGGCGATCGGCCTGCCGCCGGTGGAGAACGTCCGCGACCACGTCCTCACCGGACGGCCGTGGCTGGCGGCGGACCCGACGCTGTGTCCGTCGGAGGGCAGGACGGAACTCGACGTGGTGCAGACCGGCGCGTGGATCCTGCCCGACGACCGACCGCTCCCGGCCGACCTGGAGGCGTTCCTGGCCGCTGGTGAACCGCCCGTGTACGTCGGCTTCGGCAGCATGGCCGCGCACGCCCCGGAGGACATCGCGAGGGTGGCCGTCGAAGCGGGCCGCGCACACGGCCGCCGGGTGCTCCTGGCCCACGGCTGGGCCGGGCTCGCCGCGGTCGACGAGCACGAGGACTGCCACGTCGTCGGCGAGGTGAACCAGCAGGCCCTGTTCCGCCGGGTGGCCGCCGTCGTCCACCACGGTGGTGCGGGCACCACGACGACCGCGGCCATGGCGGGCGTGCCCCAGGTGGTCGTGCCCCGGATCGCCGACCAGCCGTACTGGGCTGGCCGGGTGGCCGAGTTGGGCATCGGCGCGGCCCATCTCGACCGCACGCCGACCGTCGACTCGCTCTCCGCCGCGCTCGCCACGGCCCTGGCGCCCGAGACCCGGGTGCGGGCGGAGGCCGTGGCCGGCGGCATCCGCACCGACGGGGCGACGGTGGCCGCGAAGCTGCTGTTCGAGGCGGTGGGCAAGAAGGTACCGGCCGTGTCCCGGTGAGTGGCGGGGGAGGGGCGTATGCCGCCTTTTCCGGGTGAACGGCGAAGGGCACCAGGTGAGTTCGGCTCCGGTTCGGTCTCCTTCCGATCGATCAGGGGTGGTTGGCGATCCGGGCGCGGCTGGTTCGGGCGGCGATCCGGCGACCGGCGGCCGGGTGTCGGCCGGGTCGGTTAGGGTGCCCACGGGCGCGCCCGGTCACCGCAGGCCGCGCGCGAGGGGAGGGCGGCATGACCGACGGCACGCACGGGGGAGTGGGGCAGGACGGCGACGGTATCCAGTGGCTCCTGGAGATCGGTGGGCCGAGTACCGGCCGACCGGGCACCAGCCGGTCGTCAATGGGTGGGCCCGGCACGGACGGTGAGGTCGGCGGCGTCGTCTTCGCCCGGGGGATCACGCCCGCGGAGCTCGCCCACCGGATGGGTGCCGACCCGGCCACCGCGACCGAGCCGATCAGTGACACCGAGATCCGGGACCTGGACATCGACGTCTACCGCCCCGGTGACGACGGCGACGGCGTGATCCGGGTCGGCGCGTGCGCCGGCTGGTCGTTCGCGATCGAGTACGGCGACTCCACCGGCGGTGAGCTGCTCACCGAGATAGCGCGCGACGGAGCCGAGGTGGTGCACTTCCGCCCGATGCCGGAGCGGCGGCCGGCCCTGCTGGACTACGCCCGGGACGGTGCCGTGCTGTGCGGCTTCGGCCTCGGCGAGGAGCGCTGGCGCTGGGGCCAGGAGCCGGACCTGCTGGTGCCGGACCTCGTCGCCGCCGGAGTCCTGGAGGCCGACGGCGTGACCTCCGGCGACCCCGGGCGGGAGCCCGACGGGGCCGCCCGCCGCCGCACCCTCGGCGCAGTCGAGCGGCGCTTCGGACTGAGCCTGCCCCGGGACGCCTTCGGCGGGCTGCGCCTGCCGGCGTACGCGGTGCGGGGAACCCCGGGCATGGCGTTGTACTGAGGCGGTGCGCCGGCGAAACAGCAGGAAGAGGAAGGGCAGGAACGGGAGCAGCGGGAACGGGAACAGCGGGGACAGGGACGACAGAGTCAGGGCGGTCACGGGAGGCTCCTTCCCGGGCCCCATCGGCAGGGCCCCGATGGCCGTCATCCTTGCGTGCCGCCGGTCCGTCGCACATGTGCCGATCGGGAGGTTCCCGCTGCGCCGTTCCTGTCTCGACCCTGCCGATCGGCAGGGTCGAGACAGGAACGGCGACAGGGCCCAGGGGGCGGAGAGAGACGTGCCCCGCCGCCGCGGAGAGGCGCCGCAGCCGGGCTGGGCCGGGCCGAGCCCGTCAGTCCGAGCCCGTCGGCCCGTCAGCCGGAGCCCGTCGGCCCACCGGCCCGGCACCCGTTCGGCCGGTGGCAGCCGGTACGGCGCACGCCCCCCGTCCGGGGGTCTCCGCAGGGCATCGGCGGCCCCCGGCCCCTAGGGTCTGTGGTGCGTCGGCGAACCGAGTGCCGCGCGCACGCAGGCCCGCCAGGCGTAGGCCGTCCCGCCGTGAGCCCTCCCGCCGTGCGCCGGGGTGTCCGGCAGGCCCGAGACCGCGCGCCGGGGTGCCCGGCCGACCGAGAGGTGGACCCGCCCCATGCACACCGTCGTCCGCGGCGCCGGAGCGCTCGGCCTGACCGTCCTGCTGCTCACCGCGGCCATCGGCTGCCAGGGCGACGGCTCCTCCGCCGCCGAGCCCGCGCCGACCTCCCCGACCTCCCCGACCACCGGGACGGCGGCAGCCACCGGCACCGCCACCGGACTGGCCGCCCAACAGCTGGACTGGCACGCCTGCCCCGCCCCCACCGGCGCCCAGGGCGACGGCACCGCGCCCGCCGCCGACTGGCAGTGCGCCACCCTCAAGACCCCGCTGGACCACGGCAAACCGGACGGCACGACGATCGGTCTCGCGCTGATCCGCAGCCGGGCCAAGGACGAGCAGCACCGGATCGGCTCGCTGCTGTTCAACTTCGGCGGCCCCGGCGCCTCCGGCGTGGCCACCCTGCCGGCCCTGGCCGCGACCTACTCCTCCCTCAACTCCCGCTACGACCTGGTGAGTTTCGACCCGCGCGGGGTCGGTGCCAGCGAAGGGGTGACGTGCCTGGACGACCGGGCGATGGACGCCGCCACCGCCGCCGACAGCACCCCCGACACCCCCGACGCGGTGAAGGCCCTGGACGACGGCAACGCCCGCTTCGTCGCCGCCTGCGAGCACAACTCCGGCGCGGTGCTGCCGTACGTGGACACCGAGAGCGCCGCGCGCGACATGGACCTGATGCGGCAGGTGCTGGGCGACCCGAAGCTCTCCTACTTCGGCATCAGCTACGGCACCCAGCTGGGCGGCGTCTACGCGCACCTGTTCCCGCAGCAGGTCGGCCGGATGGTGCTGGACTCGGTGGTCGACCCCACCAAGGACCCGCAGCAGGCCGCTCTCGGCCAGGCCCAGGGCTTCCAACTCGCCCTCGACGACTTCATGAAGGCCTGCGCCGCCCAGGTCGGGGCCGCCTGCCCGACCGGCGCGGGCGGCGACGAGGGCACCGCGAAGGTCACCGCCCTGGTGCAGAAACTGGCGCAGTCGCCGCTGCCGACCACCCAGGGGCGGCAGCTCACCGAGAGCCTGGCTATCACCGGCATCGCGGGCGCCCTGTACAGCCAGGAGACCTGGCCCGTGCTGGCCGCCGGGCTCACCCAGGCGATGGACCAGGGGACCGGCGACACGCTGCTCCAGCTCTCCGACGCGCTGAACGGGCGCGACGCGCAGGGGCACTACAGCAACCTGAACGCCGCGAACCGGGCGATCAGTTGCGTGGACGCCCGGCAGCGCTACTCGGACCAGGACGTGCAGCAGCAGCTGCCGCAGTTCCAGGCCGCCTCCCCGGTGTTCGGGTCCTACACCGCCTGGGGACTGACCGCCTGCACCGGTTGGCCCGTCCCCGGCAAGGCCGCCCACCCGGAGGTGTCCGCGCCGGGGGCCGCCCCGATCCTGGTGGTCGGCACCACCGGCGATCCGGCCACCCCGGTGGAGGGCGCCCGTACGATGGCGCAGCAGCTCGGCGCGGGCGTCGGCGTCACCGTCACGCTTCAGGGCGAGGGGCACGGCGGCTACAACACCGGCAACCCGTGCCTGAAGCAGACCGTGGACGCCTACCTGCTGGACGGGACGGTGCCGGCGGACGGGACGACCTGCGGCTGAGCGGTCGGCGGGGCGTGCGGGGCGTGCAGGGCATGCGGGCAGTGCCGGGCGCGTAGGGCGTGCGGGGACGGACGGCCGGGAGTGAAAGTGGCCCACTGGAACGGCCATCGATTGGCCCTGGAGACTGGGCCACTCTGTCACTAGTCTTCTCAGCGTGACCAACGACGTGACGAACACCGCGCCCGCCCAGCACCACCTCGACCAGCTCGCCGACCGGCTTCCCGACCGGCACCCCGGCAACGGCCACCGGGCCGGCGACGACACCGTCAAGAACGACACCGTCAAGGTCGACTTCTACTTCGACCCCGTCTGCCCCTTCGCCTGGATAACCTCCCGGTGGATCCTGGAGGTCGAGAAGCAGCGCGAACTCGACCTGAACTTCCGGGTGATGAGCCTGTCCGTCCTCAACGAGGGCCGCACCGACCTGCCCGAGCGCTACCAGCGCCTGATGACCACCGGCTGGGGCCCCGTGCGGGTCTGCATCGCCGCCGCCGAGCAGCACGGCCCGCAGGTGCTGCGCGAGCTGTACACCGAGCTCGGCACCCGGCTGCACGACCAGGACCGGGCCGCCGACGACGCCGTCATCCGGGAGGCGCTGGCGGCGGCGGGCCTGCCGGAGGAGCTGGCCGAGGCGGCGAACAGCACGGAGTACGACGAGGCCCTGCGCAAGAGCCACCGCGAGGGCATGGACCCGGTCGGCGAGGAGGTCGGGACGCCGACCATCCACGTGGACGGCGTCGCCTTCTTCGGCCCGGTGCTGAGCGCCATCCCGCGCGGCGAGGACGCCGTACGGGTCTTCGACGGTGTGCGGCTGCTGGCCGGGTACCCGAAGTTCTTCGAGCTCAAGCGGACTCGGACGGACGCGCTCGACTTCTCCTGACCCGCCCCGGCGGAGGCCGCGCCGAGCCCGCACTGAGCCATCGCCGAGCCCGCCTCGGGCGTGCCCGCACGGAGGACTGCCGCGGGCCCGGCGTGCGGCCCGTCAGCCCCGGCGGCGCTGCTTGATCCTGATCGGCCCCGACCGGGGGTGGCCGATCACGGTCAGCACCGGGGCGCCCGGCTCCGCCTGCTCGGCCGCCTTGTTGACGATGTTTCCGGTGTTGGTGCTCGTCGGGTCGATCCGTACGCCCCAGCCGCGCGGGACGATCAGCCGGATGTGGCCCATGCCGGTCGAGGCCTCGACCGTGATCTCCCGGTGGGGGCACACAGCCTCGGTGAAGTCGACCGTGAGCAGCGAGAGCTTGGTCTCCGCGACGATCCGACGGGGCACGGACCAGCGGCCGCTCTGCACCATGTTGTTCATCCGGGGCCGGAGCGTGAGGACCTCCTCCGCCGCGGACGTCTCCCGGGCCTCCAGCCGGCCGCCGAGGTCGGCCACCAGGATGTCGAGTTCGCCGTACGTCCGCGCGGCGTAGGTGCGGTCGAGCCGCTCCTCCAGTTCCCCGAGGTCGATGCGGCCGTCGCCGGCGGCGATCCGCAACTGCTCGGCCACCGCTTCCCGGTCGCTGTCCCCGGCCCGGGGTTCCACGGCGGCCTCGGGCGTCTTGTGCGGCGCTGGCAGTTCCTCGTTGACCATGCGGCTACTCTAGGTCGCGAATCGTCCTGGCGGGCGGCTCGATCGCCAACTCCGTACGGCCCGAGGATCCTTGAGCGCACCCGGAGGAGCGCCCGGAGGGGCAGCCGAAGGAGCGGCCGGACGACGGGCTTCGCCGGGTGCGGTGGAAGCGCCCGGCAGGCTTCCGCAAACCGTTCGCGACGGCCCGACCCCACGTACCGGACCGGCCTTCGGCCTGCCCGAGTCCGCCTCCCGAGTCCGCCTCCCGTGTCCGACGCCCGTGCCCGGCGCCCGAGCCCGATCCGGCGCCGCGGGCCGTGGCGCCGAGCGGGTCGTTCTCCCCCGAGTGGACCGCTGCCACCCCCTTCAGGCTCCCGTCCGGGCGCGGAGAGTCCGACCATGGAGGGACGGAGGCTGTCCGGCCCCCCGAGAGGCGGTGAGCGTGGATGATCGCACGAATCCGGCTGCGCGCCGCCCGTCACCCCACGACCCCGCCGGGCTCCGGCCCCGACCCCGGCCCGAGGCAGGGCTGGGGCCAACCACGGGGCCCGGGCCAGGGCCCCGACCCGGGCCGGAACCAGCGCCCCGGCCCCGGCGGCCCGGCCAAGCCCCCGCCGCCCTCGTGGCGCCGCTGGCTGCTGCCCGTCGCCGTACTGGTGACGCTGCTCCTGCTGGTGCTCTTCTCCAACCCCGGCAAGCCCGGCACCCGCTACGGCTACACCGACTTCGTGAACCGGGTCGACGCCGGCCAGGTGCAGACCGTGGACGTCAGCGACACCGGCGCGGTGAGCGGCACGCTCAAGGACGGCACCCGCTTCACCAGCCAGATCCCGACCGCCCTGGACACCTCCCAGCTCAGCAGCGCGCTCTCCGACCACCACGTGACCGTCACCGGCAGCCGGAGCAGCGGCGGCGGCTCGATCTGGTCCTCCCTGCTGCTGTTCCTGCCGCTGCTGATCTTCGGCGGGCTCTTCCTCTGGTCCGGCCGGATGGCCGCCCGTTCGCTGGGCGGCGGTCTGAGTGCCATCGGACGGTCCCGGGCCAAGATCATCGAGGCGGAGCGGCCGGACACCGGGTTCGCCGACGTGGCGGGGTACGAGGGGGTGAAGCAGGAGGTCAGCGAGGTGGTCGACTTCCTGCGCAGCCCGGAGCGGTACGCCGCCGCCGGGGCCAAGGGGCCGCGCGGGGTGATCATGGTCGGGCCGCCCGGCACCGGCAAGACCCTGCTCGCCCGGGCGGTCGCCGGCGAGGCCTCGGTGCCCTTCCTCTCGGTGACCGGCTCCGGCTTCGTGGAGATGTTCGTCGGCGTCGGCGCCTCCCGGGTCCGCGACCTCTTCGACGAGGCACGCAAGCGCGCGCCGTCGATCATCTTCATCGACGAGATCGACGCCGTCGGCGGCCGCCGGGCGGGCGGCACCCGGCTCGGCGGCAACGACGAACGCGAGCAGACCCTGAACCAGCTGCTCGCAGAGATGGACGGCTTCGACCAGAGCACCGGCATCGTCGTCATCGCCGCCACCAACCGCCCGGACGCCCTCGACCCGGCCCTGCTGCGCCCCGGCCGCTTCGACCGGCAGGTCACCGTCCCGCTGCCCAACCAGGCCGAGCGGGCCGCCATCCTCGCCGTGCACGCCCGCGGCAAGACCCTGGCCCCGGACGTCGACCTCGGGCGGCTCGCCCGCGGCACCCCCGGCTTCTCCGGCGCCGACCTCGCCAACCTGGTCAACGAGGCCGCCATCAACGCCGTGCGCGCCGACCGGGCCACCCTCACCGCCGACGACCTCGACACCGCCCGCGACCGGGTGCTGCTCGGCCGCCGGGAGTCCTCCAACGCGCTGCTGCCCGACGAGCGGCACGCCGTCGCGGTGCACGAGTCCGGACACGCGCTGGTCGCCGCGCTGTGCGAGCACGCCGACCCGGTCGCCAAGGTGACGATCCTCCCGGCCGGCGTCGCCCTGGGCGCCACCGAGCAGCTGCCCGAGGCCGAACGGCACTTGTACAGCGAGGCCTACCTGGTCGACCTGATCACCGTCCAGCTCGGCGGCCGGGCGGCGGAGCTGGTGGTCTTCGGCGAGGGCTCCACGGGCGCCGCGAACGACCTCGCCAACGCCACCTCGGTCGCCACCCGGATGGTCCGCGAGTTCGGCCTCTCCCCGGAACTCGGCCCGGTCGGCTACTCCAGCGGCACCCCGCACTACCTCGGCGACAACCCCGAGGACCTGCTGCGCCGCCCGTACTCCGAGCAGACCCAGCGCGCGGTGGACGAGGCGGTGGCCCGCCTGCTGCGCGGCGCCGAGCGGCGGGCCGTCGCCCTGCTCACCGACCACCGGCACCACCTGGACGAGCTGGCGGCGCTGCTGGTCGCCCAGGAGACGGTGGACGGCCGGGTGGTGCTCGACATCCTGTCGCACCCGGCGCCGGGGCCGGAGCGGCCGGTCTCGCTGCGGAAGCCGGACGGGCCCGAAGGAGCGGACGCGGACGGGTCGGGGGCACCGGCGGCGGCGGACGCGCGGCCGGCACCGGCCGGGCCCGGGGAAGCAGCGGAACCGGGGGAGGCACCCCGCCCGTGACGGCCGCGTCGTGGGTGGTCGTATCCTCGTGATCGCGTCACGTACCCACCGTCCCGAGGAGTCGGAATGACCGAGCCCCTGCCCGCCGACGTCCAGCGGGAGATCGCCCGTGCCCTCGGGGTCGTCCCCGTGCCGGACCCCGCGAAGGAGGCCGAGCGGCGGGTGGAGTTCCTGGTCGGCCAGGTGCGGGCCACCGGCGCGCGCAGCCTGGTGCTCGGCATCAGCGGCGGCGTCGACTCCACCACCGCCGGGCGCCTGTGCCAGCTCGCCGTCGAGCGGCTGCGGGCCGAGGGGCACCAGGTGACCTTCACCGCCATGCGGCTGCCGTACGGCGTCCAGGCGGACGAGGCGGACGCCCAGCTCGCGCTCGGCTTCATCCGCGCCGACGAGGTGCTGACCGTCGACGTCAAGCCCGCCACCGACGGCGCGCTCGCCGCCCTGAAGGCGGCCGGCCTGACCTACGGCGACCACGGCCACGAGGACTTCGTCGGCGGCAACGTCAAGGCCCGCCAGCGGATGGTGGTCCAGTACGCGGCGGCGGGTGCCAAGGGCGGGCTGGTCGTCGGCACCGACCACGCGGCCGAGGCCGCGGTCGGCTTCTTCACCAAGTTCGGGGACGGCGCGGCCGACGTGATGCCGCTGTCCGGCCTCACCAAGCGCCAGGTGCGGGCGGTCGCCGAGGCGCTGGGCGCGCCCGCCGAGCTGGTCAAGAAGGTCCCGACCGCCGACCTGGAGGACCTCGCCCCCGGCCGCCCCGACGAGGACGCCCTCGGTGTCAGCTACGACGCCCTGGACGACTTCCTGGAGGGCATGCCGGTCAGCGAGGAGGTCTTCCGTACCGTCCTCGGCCACTACCGCCGCACCGAGCACAAGCGCAACCTGCCGGTCGTCCCGCCGGTGGTCTGACCGGTCCGGACGAGCGTGCCGCCGGCGCCGGGCTCCGGAGCGGTCCGCCGGGGCCGGGGGGCGAAGGCCCTCGGCGGTCTGATCATGACGTGGACGACCAGGCCCCCGGTACCGCCAGGTGACCGGGGGCCTGCCGAACATCGCCCGGCGCGTACGGGCCGAAGCCCGAGGGGGGCGGAGTGACGACGGTGGAGCGGCTCGCGGTGGTGTCCGGGGGCGGGACCGGGATCGGCCGGGCGATCGCGGCGCGGCTGGTCCGGGACGGGCACCGGGTGGTGGTCCTCGGCCGCCGGGCGGCGGTGCTGGAGCAGGCCCGGGAGGAGATCGAGCGGACCGCCGGACCGGGGCGCGTCGTGCCGGTGGCGGCCGATCTGACCGACCCGGCGGCGGTCGAGGCGGCGGCGGCCCGGATCGCCGCGCTCGGGCCGGTGGACGTGCTGGTGAACAACGCGGGCGCGATCGTCACCCCGCCCGCCGATGACGGTCTGGCCGCGCTGGCCGCCGCCTGGCGGCGGGACCTGGACGGCAATCTGCTCACCGCCGTGCTGTTGACCACCGCGCTCCAGGACGCGCTGCGCCGGCCCGGCGGCCGGCTGGTGGTGATCAGTTCGGCCGCGGCCCAGCGCGGCGGCGCGGGCCCGCACTCGGCGGGCTCGTACGCCGCGGCCAAGGCCGCGCTGCACGGCTGGGCCTTCGGCCTGGCGCGGCAGTTGGGGCCGGACGGGATCACGGTGAACGTGCTCGCGCCCGGGTACGTCGAGTCCACCGAGATCTTCGGGGCGGGCTGGAGCGAGGAGTTCCACGCGCGGAAGGTGGCCGACACCCTGGTCGGCCGGGCGGGCACCCCGGCCGACGTGGCCGAGGCGGTCGCCTACCTGGCCTCGCCGGCCGCCGGGTACCTGACCGGTCAGGTGATCGGGCTCAACGGCGGTGCGGTGCTGGGCCGTTGAGCCCGGCCGGAGGGCCTGCGGCCTACTGCTCCGCGATCCAGTCCGTCACCAGCTCCTCCAGCACGCCCAGCGGCAGGCTGCCGTGCCCGATCAGCCGGTGGTGGAACTCCCGGACGTCGAACCGGGCGCCGAGCGCCGCCTCGGCCCGCTCGCGGTGCCGCACGATCTCCCGGCGGCCGATCAGGTAGGCGGTGGCCTGGCCCGGCCAGGCGATGTAGCGGTCGATCTCGTTGCGGACGTTGGCCTCGGGGGTCGCGGTGTTGGCCCGCATGTAGGCCTTCGCCCGCTCCCGGGACCAGCCGTAGTGGTGCATCCCGGTGTCCACCACCAGCCGGACCGCCCGCATCGCGTCCAGCGAGAGCATCCCGAACCGGGACAGCTCCGAGCCGTACAGCCCCATCTCGTCCGCGAGCCGCTCGGTGTACAGGCCCCAGCCCTCGACGTGCGCGGTCAGCTGGCCGCTCGGGTTCCGCCGGAACCGCGGCAGGTGGTGCAGGGTCTGCGCGACGGCGAGCTGGAGGTGGTGGCCGGGAACGCTCTCGTGGAAGGCGATCGCCTCGTACTCGTAGCTGAACCGGGTCTCCGGGCGCAGCGTGTTGATCCAGTGGGTGCCGGGCAGTCCGCCCGGGCCCGGCGGCTGGTAGTAGGCCAGCGGCGCGGTCTCCGCCTCGATCGGGTCGATCTCCCTGGTCACGCAGTCGGCGATCGGGTACGGGCGGAACCAGTCCGGGGCGGCGCGGCGGGCCCGGTCCAGGGCGCCGTCCGCCAGGGCGACGATCTCGGCCGCGCTGCCGAAGCGCAGCGAGCGGTCCTCGCGCAGCGCGGTCAGCACGGCGGCCGGGTCGGTGATGCCCAGCACCTTGCCGCCCAGCTCGGCGAACTCCTCGCGCAGCGCCGCGACGGCCTCCAGACCGATCCGGTGCACCTCCTCCGGGGTGAGCCCGGGCCGGGTGAAGCGGGCGACGGCGTCCGCGTAGCCCTCGGCGCCGCCCGGCACGTGGCAGACCCCGGGCTTGTCGTCCGGCCGGGCGCCCGGTGCCAGCCGCTGGGCCAGCCCGGCCAGGAAGCGGGCCACCGCGGGGCGGACGGCGTCGCGCACGATCGCCAGGGCGCGCTCGGACTCCGGGC
>NZ_LFVW01000182.1:0-19632 GCF_001182915.1 Kitasatospora sp. MY 5-36 | reverse complement strand
CGGCACTGCGGGCGGGGGCGGTGGCGGTGCAGCTGGGCACGGCGCTGCTGCGGTCGGACGAGTCAGGCGCCTCGGCCGCCCACCGGGCGGCGCTCGTCGAACTCCCGGAGACGGCCGTCACCCGCGCCTTCACCGGCCGCCCGGCCCGCGGCCTGCGCAACGGCTTCATCGACCGCCACGGCCCGTACGCCCCGCCCGCCTACCCCGAGGTCCACCACCTCACCGCCCCCCTCCGCGCCGCCGCCGCCCGCCGCGGCGACACCGACGCCATGCACCTCTGGGCCGGCACCGCCCACCACCTGGCCCGCACCGGCCCGGCGGAGCGGATCGTCGCCGACCTGTGGCAGGCAGCGCGCGGGTAGCCGGTCGGGGGCGCGCAGGACCCGGCGTGTTGTCCCTCGCAGGGGTGGATTGAGCGGGAAGTCCCTGTAGAGCTCATGAGTTGAGTGCTTAACGTGGCGCCCATGCACAGGCAGAGCGCCGGAGGGCGCGCATGAAGGGTCGTAGCTGGACCGAGGTGTGGGCCGAGGCGCAGCGGATCAACCCCTGGTTGGCTTCGCCGGAGGCGGAGGCCGATCGGGCACGGATCCGGAAGGAGAACCTGGCCCGGATTCGCGGCTACGAGCTGGCCGAGATGCGGAAGTCGGCCGACCTCACCCAGAAGGAGGTGGCGGAGCTGATGGGCGTGAGCCAGGCGCGGGTGTCGCAGATCGAGCATGGGCAGGTGGACAGCCTGGACAACCTGCGGGCGTATTCGGCGGCGATCGGCGGCGAGGTCGAGGTGATGATCCGGCGGGGGGAGCGGACGATCAAGGTGGCTTGACCGTCCGCTCCTGGCGGCCTCCTCAGGAGAGCAGGGTCGCCATCCAGGACTCGACGTCGGTGGCGGTCCTCGGGAGGGCGCCGGACATCAGGTGGGCGCCGTCGGGGGTGATGACGAGGTCGTCCTCGATGCGGATGCCGAGGCCGCGGAGTTCGGCGGGGAGGGTTTCGTCGTCGGGCTGGAGGTAGAGGCCGGGTTCGACGGTGAGGACCATGCCCTCCTCCAGGGTGGCGTCGAGGTAGCGGTCGGCCCGGGACTTGGCGCAGTCGTGGTAGTCGAGGCCGAGCATGTGGCCGCTGCCGCAGAGGGTGTAGCGGCGGTAGAGGCCGTTGTCCTCGGCGAGGGCCTCTTCGGCGGAGACGGGCAGGACGCCCCAGTCGGCGAGGCCTTCGGCGATGACCCGCATGGCGGCGCGGTGGAAGTCGCGGAACCGCGCGCCCGGGCGGAGGGTGGCGATGCCGGCGCTCTGGGCGGCGAGGACGAGGTCGTAGGCCTGGCGCTGGATCGGGGTGAAGGTGCCGCTGAGCGGCAGGGTGCGGGTGATGTCGGCGGCGTAGAGGGTGTCGGTCTCGACGCCGGCGTCCAGCAGGAGGAGCGAGTTCGGGTCGAGGGCGCCGTCGTTGCGGATCCAGTGCAGGACGCAGGCGTGGGCGCCGGAGGCGGCGATGGTGGTGTAGGAGGTGCCGTTGCCCTCGGCGCGGGCGCGCAGGTCGAAGACGCCCTCGATCCAGCGTTCGCCGCGGTGGTGGCGCAGTGCGGTGGGCAGGGCGCGGACGACGTCCTCGAAGCCGGTGGTGGTGTGGTCGACGGCCAGTTGCAGCTGTCCGACCTCCCATTCGTCCTTGACCAGGCGCAACTCGGAGAGGACGGCGGCGAGTTCGCCGTCCCGCCGGCCGTCGGCGGGCCGTCCGGTGGCCTCGTCGACGAGCGGGTCGGTGCCGGCCCGGACCCGGGTGGGGGGCTGGGGGCCGGTGAGCAGTTTGCCGAGGTCGTCGAGGTGTTCGGTGCGTACGCCGGTGAGTCGGGCGGCTTCGGCGAGGTCGGGCCGGGAGCCGACCCAGAACTCGCCGTAGCGGCGGTCGCGGTAGAACTCGCCGCCGTCGCGCGGTGAGCGCGGGCGCAGGTAGAGGACGGGCTCGTGGCCTTCGGGGCCGGCCGGTTCGAGGACGAGGACGTGGTCGGCCTGGTCCTCGCCGGTGAGGCCGGTGAGCCAGACGTACGCGCTGTGCGGGCGGAAGCGGTAGTCGAGGTCGTTGCAGCGGACCTTGAGCCGGCCGGCCGGGACGATCAGCCGTTCGCCGGGGAAGGCGGCGGAGAGCCGGGCGCGGCGGCCGGGGAAGCGGTCGTGGCCGGGGACGCGCCGGTCGGCGGGGAGCGGGGTGGCGGCCCAGCTGGTGGCCATGAAGGAGGCGAGGGCGGGGGAGACCGGGAGGTCGTGGCTCCCGGTGTTGAGGCCGGTCGGGGGAAGGGTCACCGGTGAACTCCTTGGCGGGGCGGGGGAGATGCTGGCACGGACACAGCTCGGTAACGGGAGCCGTCACCTCTTGTGCAGTGCAATTTCACATTACTATGTTACGGGTCACACAGCGCAGCGGCCAGATCCGGCGGATCGGGCCCCCCACAGCGGAGTTGCAACATGACCAGGCGCACCCACGCCGCCCTCGCGGCGGCCCTCGCGGCGACCCTCACCCTCGGCCTCGGGGCCTGCTCCAACGACAAGAGTGACGGCGGCAGCGACGCCGCCCCCTCCGACGGCAAGGGCCCGGGCGCCGCGTCCGGCTCGGTCATCGGCGGCACCCCTGCCAAGGGCGGCACCCTCACCGTCCTGACCAACCAGGACTTCGCCCACCTCGACCCGGCCCGCAGCTGGGTGGTGCCGCACATGGACTTCGGCACCCGGCTGATCTACCGCACCCTGACCACCTTCAAGGCCGAGCCGGGCGCGGCGGGCAGCGAGATCGTCCCGGACCTCGCCACCGACCTCGGCAAGTCCTCCGACGGCGGCAAGGTGTGGACCTTCACCCTCAAGGACGGCCTCAAGTACGAGGACGGCTCGCCGATCAAGGCCGCCGACATCAAGTACAACGTCGAGCGGTCCTTCTCCCCGGACCTCACCGGCGGCCCCGACTACGCGATCCAGTACCTGGCCGGCGGCGAGAACTACAAGGGCCCGCTGAACGGCGAGCACCTGGCGAGCATCGAGACCCCGGACGACAAGACGATCGTCTTCCACCTGAAGCGCCCGGTCGCCGAGTTCTCCTCCACCGTCTCGCTGCCGACCTTCTCCCCGGTGCCGCAGTCCCAGGAGAAGGGCACCCAGTACGACGCCCGGCCGTTCTCCTCCGGCCCGTACAAGATCGAGACCTACGACCGCGGCAAGCAGCTGGTGCTGGTCCGCAACACCAACTGGGACCCGGCCACCGACACCGTCCGCAAGGCCTACCCGGACAAGGTCGTGGTCACCGAGGGCATCAAGGGCGGCCAGGCCGACGACCGGATCATCGCCAGCGACGGCGCCGACGCCAACGCGATCAACATGCCGTGGATGGCGCACGAGACCGTCGCCAAGGTGCTGCCCAAGCCGGACGTCAAGTCCCGCATGGCCGCCGAGGTCACCGGCTGTACCGACATGCTGTACATGAACACCTCCAAGGCCCCCTTCGACGACCCGAAGGTGCGCGAGGCGATGATGTGGGCGGTCGACCGCGAGGGGCAGGTGACGGCCTTCGGCGGCCCGGCGATGGCCGACGTGGCGACCTCCTACCTGCCGCCCTCGCTGACCGGCGGCGTCAAGTCCGACCCGCTGAAGGTCCCGGCGGCCGGCGACCCGGAGAAGGCCAAGAAGCTGCTCCAGGAGGCGGGCAAGAGCGACCTCAAGGTCTCGCTCACCGTCTCGCTCGGCGACAAGAGCCGTGCCGAGGCGATCCAGCAGTCGCTGTCCAAGGCCGGCGTCCAGGTCACCATCAACACCACCGACCCGTCCGCCTTCCAGGACACCGTCGGCGACATCAAGAACGCCCCCGACCTGACCATCAGCGGCTGGTGCCCCGACTACCCCTCCGGTGCGACCTTCCTGCCGTTCCAGTTCGACGGCCGCACCATCAAGGAGAAGGGCAACCAGGGCAACCTGAGCCAGTTCAAGGACCAGGCCACGATGGACCGGATGGACCAGATCGCGGCCATGACGGACGTCAACGAGGCCAACAAGGCCTGGCAGCAGCTGGACCAGGACCTGGCGAAGAAGGCCCCGGCCGTCCCGCTGATCTGGCAGCGCCGCCCCCTGCTGGTCGGCACCAACGTGGCCGGCGCCTTCGGCAACCAGGGTTACGCCGGGATGCTCGACCTGGGTGCCATCGGCCTCAAGGACCCCGCCAAGGGCAAGTGAGGGGCCGGCAGCGATGAGTACCACCACTGAGCCCGCCGCCGTGGCAGACGCCACGGCGGGGGGCGCCAAGAAGAGCGCCGGGCGCGGGCCCTGGCGGCTGGTCTGGGACCAGCTGTGGGCCAAGGGCCCGGCCCGGTTCGGGCTGATCACCGTCGGCGTGCTGATCCTGGTCACCGCGCTGGCCGGACCGCTCAGCGCCCTCGGCGGCTGGACCCCGGAGGAGTTCGACAAGCGCGCCGTCGACCCGTACCTGGGCGGCGTGCCCCGGGGCGACTTCGGCGGCATCAGCGCCCGGCACTGGCTGGGCGTCGAGCCGGGCAGCGGCCGCGACCTGTTCGCCCGGGTGCTGCACGGCGGTCAGGTGTCCCTGCTGATCGCGTTCACCGCGACCGCCGTGGTCGTGATCGCCGGCACCCTGGCCGGCATCGCGGCGGGCTACTTCGGCGGGCGCGTCGACACCCTGCTGTCCCGGCTGATGGACCTCACGATGTCCTTCCCCTCGCTGATCTTCATGATCGCGATGATGTCGGTGGCCAAGGACGTCAACCGGATCCTGCTGATCACCCTGGTGATCGGGCTGTTCACCTGGCCCGGCATCGCCCGGGTGGTGCGCGGCCAGACCCTCTCGCTCAAGCACCGCGAGTACGTCGAGGCCGCCAAGGTCGGCGGGGCGCGCTCCTGGCGCATCCTCACCCGCGAGATCCTGCCGAACGTCTCCGGCCCGATCATCGCCTACACCACCCTGCTCGTCCCCGGCATGATCGCCACCGAGGCCGCGCTCAGCTACCTCGGCGTGGGCGTCCGCCCGCCGACCGCGTCCTGGGGCCAGATGATCGCCGAGAGCATCGTGCACTACGAGACCGACCCGACCTACTTCCTGATCCCGACCGCCTTCCTGTTCGTCGCCGTGCTCGCCTTCACCCTGCTCGGCGACGCGCTGCGCGACATCCTCGACCCCCGGGGAGGCCGGTCGTGATCCTCTACCTCGGCCGCCGGCTGCTCGGCGTGGCGGGCATCCTGCTCGCCATCTGCGCCATCACCTTCACCATCTTCTACCTGCTGCCCAACGACCCGGCAGCGGCCGCCTGCGGCAAGACCTGCAGCCCCGAGCGGCTCGCCGACGTCAAGTCGGCGATGGGCCTGGACAAGCCGGTCTGGGACCAGTTCCTCGCCTACCTCGGCGGCATCTTCGCCGGCCGCGACTACGGCTCCGGCCCCAGCGCGGTGCACTGCGGCTTCCCCTGCCTCGGCTACTCCTACGAGTACGGGCTGCCGGTCTGGGACCTGCTCACCGACCGGCTGCCGGTCTCCATCTCGCTGGCCCTCGGCGCGGCCGTGCTCTGGCTGGTCCTCGGCCTCGGCGCGGGCGTCACCTCGGCGCTGCGCAAGGGCAGGCCGATCGACAAGACCCTGATGGTGCTGTCCGTCGGCACCGCCTCGCTGCCGGTCTACTTCACCTCGATCATGCTGATCTGGGGCCTGGTCAGGACGGCCGGCGTGCTGCCCTACCCCTCGTACCACAAGTTCACCGAGAACCCCTTCGAATGGGGCTCCAACCTGCTGCTGCCGTGGATCGCGCTGGCCCTGCTGTACGCGGCCATGTACGCCCGGCAGAGCCGCAACTCGATGATCGAGGCGATGGCCGAGCCGTACATCCGCACCGCCCGGGCCAAGGGCCTGCCGCCGCGGACGGTCACCGTCAAGCACGGGCTGCGCTCCGGGATGACGCCGATCCTGACCATCTTCGGCATGGACCTCGGCGGCCTGCTGGCCGGCGCGGTCATCACCGAGTCGATCTTCGGTCTGCCCGGCGTCGGCCGGCTGTTCTACGACGGGCTGGCCCGTTCCGACCAGCCCGTGATCCTCGGCGTCACCCTGCTCGCGGCCTTCTTCATCGTCGCGGCGAACCTGCTGGTCGACCTGCTCTACGCGTTCGTCGACCCGAGAGTGAGGTACTGATGACCAGGCTGTTGGAGGTCGAGGACCTCAAGGTCGCCTTCGACACCCCGCGCGGCACCGTCCGCGCGGTGGACGGGATCTCCTTCGCCGTCGAGGCCGGTCGCACCCTCGGGCTGGTCGGCGAGTCGGGCAGCGGGAAGTCCGTCACCTCGCTCGCCGTCATGGGCCTGCACCGTGGCGCCGCCGTCACCGGCTCGATCCGGCTGAACGGGCAGGAGCTGAACGGGCTCGGGGAGCGGGAGCTGGGCACCGTCCGGGGCCGCCGGATCGCGATGATCTTCCAGGACCCGCTGTCCAGCCTGCACCCCTTCTACACCGTCGGGGAGCAGATCGCCGAGCACTACCGGGTGCACTTCAAGGCCAACCGCAAGGCCGGGCGGGCCAAGGCGGTGGAGATGCTGGCCGAGGTCGGCATCCCGGAGCCGGCCCGCCGGGTCGACGAGTACCCGCACCAGTTCTCCGGCGGCATGCGCCAGCGCGTCATGATCGCCATGGCGCTCGCCTGCGAGCCCGAGCTGCTGATCGCGGACGAGCCCACCACGGCGCTCGACGTCACCGTCCAGGCGCAGATCCTCGACCTGATCGCCCGGATCCAGCAGGAGCGCGGCCTCGGCGTCGTGATGATCACCCACGACCTCGGCGTGGTCGCCCGGGTCGCCCACGAGGTGCTGGTCATGTACGGCGGCCGGGCCGCCGAACAGGCCCCGGTGGACCGGCTGTTCGCGCAGCCCGCGCACCCGTACACGCGCGGTCTGCTGGACTCGCTGCCGCGCCTGGACGACACCGACGACGCCCCGCTGCGGGCCATCCCCGGCAGCCCGCCGTCGCTGATCGCCCCCGCCCCCGGCTGCTCCTTCGCCCCGCGCTGCGCCCGCACCACCGCGGCGTCCGCCGAGGAGCACTCCCGCTGCCTGGCCGAGCGCCCCGTGCTCGACCGGCTCGCCCCCGGCCACCAGGCCGCCTGCCACCTGCCGCTGGTGCCGGAAGGGGTGCTGTGATGACCACACCGTCGACGAAGGACGCGGCCGGACCGCTGCTGTCCGTACGGGACCTGGTGAAGACCTTCCCCGGCCGGCGGAGCCGCACCGGGCGCCCCGGTGCGCCGGTCCGGGCGGTGGACGGGGTGAGCTTCGACGTCGGGGCGGGCGAGACGCTCGGCCTGGTCGGCGAGTCCGGCTGCGGCAAGTCCACCACCGGGCGGATGATCGTCCGGCTGCTCGACCCGACCTCGGGCACCGTCACCTTCGACGGCACCGAGATCGGCGGGCTCTCCCAGGCCCGGCTGCGGCCGCACCGGCGCGACCTCCAGATGGTCTTCCAGGACCCGTACTCCTCGCTCAACCCCCGGCAGACGGTGGCCCGGATCATCTCCGAGCCGCTGCTCGTCCAGGGCGAGAGCGCGGCGGCCGCGCGCAAGCGGGCCGCCGAGCTGATGGAGCTGGTCGGGCTGATCCCCGAGCACCTGGACCGCTACCCGCACGAGTTCTCCGGCGGCCAGGCCCAGCGCATCGGCATCGCCCGCTCGCTGGCCACCTCGCCGCGGCTGGTGATCGCCGACGAGCCGGTCTCCGCGCTGGACGTCTCCATCCAGGCCCAGGTGGTCAACCTGATGGAGCGGCTCCAGCAGGAGCTCGGGCTGGCGTACGTGTTCATCGCGCACGACCTCTCGGTGGTCAAGCGGGTCTGCGACCGGGTCGCGGTGATGTACCTGGGCCGGATCGTGGAGATCGGCGACAAGGCCGAGGTGTACGGCAGCCCCGCGCACCCGTACACCAGGGCGCTGCTGTCCGCCGTCCCGCTGCCCGACCCGGAGGCGGAGCGCACCCGGGAGCGGATCGTGCTGCTCGGCGACCCGCCGAGCCCGGCCGACCCGCCGCCCGGCTGCACCTTCCACCCGCGCTGCCCGAAGGCCCAGGACCTGTGCCGGACCGAGCGGCCGCTGCTGCGGATCGCCGGGCCCGGCGAGCGGCAGGCGGCCTGCCACTTCCCGGAGGTCTGAGCCGCACAAGCCCCCGGTCGGACGCGGCGGGGAACCCTGCGAGGGCCGCGTCCGGCCGGGTTCCAACCCCTTCCCCGCCCACGCGTCGACGGCGTCCCACGCGCCGACGGCGCCTCACTCCTCGACGGCGTCTCACCCGTCGACGGCGTTTCACTCCTCGACGGGCAGCAGGCCCTCCTCCGGCAGCAGCCGGCGGGGGCCCGGCCCCTCGGCGGCCAGCTCGTCCCCCGGGTTGAGCACCCGGCAGCGGCGCAGCGACACGCAGCCGCAGCCGATGCAGCCGGTCAGCTCGTCCTCCAGCCGCTCCAGCTCGGCCCGGCGGGCGCGCAGCTGCTCGGCCCAGCGCCGGGAGATGCGCTCCCAGTCGTGCTTGCCGGGCATCCGGTCCTCGGGCAGGCCGGTGAAGACCTCGGCGACCTCGGAGAGCGGGATGCCGAGCCGCTTGGCGACCAGGATGAGCGAGATCCGGCGCAGCACGTGCCGCCGGTAGCGCCGCTGGTTGCCGGCCGTGCGCTCGGAGGAGATCAGCCCCTGGTCCTCGTAGAAGCGCACCGCCGAGGTGGCGATCCCGGCCCGCCGGGCCACCTCTCCGACGCTCAGCAGGTCGACCGGCGCGGTGGTCATGGCGACTCCTCGGTTCCTTCGGCTTCCTTGACTTCAAGTTCCCTTGAAGTCCTAGCGTACCGGACGTGACCGAATCATCTGCCGTAGTGACCGACACCTCCCCTGCTGAGCAGGGCAGTTACGCACCGGAGTCGCAGTCCTCCGGGGCCGCCGCCGGGTGGCGCGAACTCTTCTCCCGCCGGTACGCCGCCCCCGCCTCGATCCTGGCCGGCGGCGTCGCGCTGTACGCGATGAACCTCTACTTCACCGCCGCGCTGATGCCCTCGATCGTCGCCGACATCGGCGGCGAGCGGTACTACGCGTGGGTGGCCACCGGCTTCCTGATGGCCGCCGTGATCGCCTCGATGCTGGTCAGCCGGCTGCTGGAGCGCCTCGGCGCCGCCCGGGCCTACGTCCTGGGCTTCCTGGTCTTCGGCGCCGGCGCCGTGGTCAACGCGCTCAGCCCGTCGATGGCGGCGCTGATCCTCGGCCGGGTGGTGCAGGGCCTCGGCGGCGGGCTGGTGGCCGGGCTCGGCTACGCGGTGATCCGCAGCGCCCTGCCCGAGCGGCTGTGGACCCGCGCGGCCGGACTGGTCTCCGCGATGTGGGGCGTCGGCACCCTGGTCGGGCCGTCGCTGGGCGGGCTCTTCGCCCAGCTCGGCGCCTGGCGCGGGGCGTACGTCCTGCTGCTGGCCGCCGCGCTGGTGCTGGCGCTGCTGGCCCGCCGGGTGCTGCCCGGGCGCTCCGGCGCGGGTCGGGGCGGCGGCCCGGTGCCGCTGCCCTCGCTGCTGTTGCTCACCCTGGCGGCTGCCGTCTTCAGCGTCAGCTCGACCGTGCCGTCCGGCTGGCCGACGGCGCTCTGCCTGCTCGCCGGACTGGCGCTGCTGGTGGGCTTCGCGGTGGTCGAGCGGAGCTCGGCGGCGACGGTGCTGCCGCGGCAGACCTACCGGCCCGGCAACCCCCTGAAGTGGCTCTACCTGACCGTCGCGGTGCTCTGCGCGGGCGTGGTGACGGAGAACTTCATCCCGCTGTTCGGCCAGCAGCTGGGCGGCCTCGGCCCGCTGGTGGCCGGCTTCCTCGGCGCCGCCACCTCGGCCGGCTGGACCGCCGCCCAGCTGTTCAGCGTCGGCATCGAGTCGGCCCGCGGCCGGGCCCTGGCGATCCGGGTCGCCCCGTTGGTGCTGGTCGGCGGCCTGCTGGTGTACGGGCTGTCGCAGACCGGGCACGCTTCCGGGCTCCGGGTGCTGCTCTGGGCGGTGGCGCTGTTCGCCGCCGGCACCGGGATAGGCCTGGCCTTCCCGCACCTGAGCGTGGCCGCGATGCGCAGCAGCAGCGATCCGGCCGAGGGCGGCAAGGCGGCCGCGGCGATCAACACCACCCAGCTGATCGCCTTCTCGGTGACCTCGGCGCTGGCCGGCACCCTGGTCAACCTGGGCGGGGACAGCCCGGTCGACTCGGCCCGGTACATGACCTTCGGGATCGCCGCGATCACCGTCCTGGGGGTGGTCACCGCCGCGCGCACCGCGCGCAGCCTGGGGCGCTGACCCCGGGTACCCGGCCAGCCTCGGGCGCGTGAGCTGGCCCGGGCGCACGAGCAGGCCCCGGGCGCACGAGCAGGCCCCGGATCCCTTTTCGTCGGGGGGATCCGGGGCCCTTCACGTACCGGTCAGGAGGCCGGGCCCACCCGGACGGTGGTGATCCTGCCGCCCTGGGACTCCCGGACGACCTCGATCTTGGTGTTGGTGTCCGGCACCTTCACCGTCAGCTGCGGCGTGGCCGGGTCGCCGTACACCCCGGTGCGGTCGTTGAAGACCGGGACGGCCGGCTTCGACGGGACGCGCACCGCGACGCCGCCCTTGTGCAGGGTGAACGCCGTGGTCGGCTTGAGCGAGAAGGTCGCGTCGTAGGTCTGCGCCCGCCCGTTGACCAGCGTCCCGTCGGCGAAGCGGATCGGCGCCGGACGGGCGTCGATCGGCAGGATCAGCCCGCCGCCGGGGTGGTCCTTGGTGTTGTTGTCACCGTACGAGGTGTCCCACAGCCAGATCAGGACGCCCTCCTGGTACGGGTAGTTGTCCACCACGTTGGCCTTGCCCGCGACGCCGCTGTAGCCGAAGTTGTACGGGCCGGTCTTCAGGAACTCGCCGTAGCCGGTGTAGCGGCGGTTCTCGGCGAGGTACGCGCGCGGGTGCTGCTTGACGGCGGTGCGGCCGTCGATGACCGTGAAGCCGCCGGCCGTCCAGCCGTTCGCGCCGTTCTCGGCGCCGTCGGCGAACAGCACGGCGGCGCCGGCGGTGGCCTTGACGGCGTCCACCAGCACGCCCCGGCCGTGGGTGTTGCCGTCCGAGGTGACGTGGAAGCGCAGCCGGACCTGCTGGCCGAGGTAGCCGTCCAGCGGGATGTGCAGCTGCTTGTAGCTGCCGGAACTGCCGCTCAGGCCGGGGGTGTTGGCGCTGGTGTTGCCGATCGGGGCGCCGTCCACGGTGCCGCCGAGGGAGGTCCAGTGCTTGCCCTGGTCGGTGGAGGCCTCGACGGTCAGGAAGTCGTAGTCCTGCTCGGTGTCGTACCAGACCGCCGCGTCCAGGGCGGCCGGGCCGGCGGCGGCGCGCAGGTCGACGTCCCGGGCCAGGGAGTTGTCGAGGTTGTCGCCGGTGTCGCTCCACCACTGCCGGCCGCCCTCGTACGGGTCGGCGAGGTCGGTGCGGGTGGTGCCGTCCGGCAGGTGGACCAGGACGGCCTGGGCCTGGTCGGTGTTGTAGCTGCTCACCCCGAGCGCGTGGGTGGAGCGGGTGGCGGCCTGCGCCTCGTCGTAGTCGAGCCAGCCGAACTGCAGCTTGCTCCAGGCGTCGAGGTCGCCGGGGTAGCCGCCGGTGGTGTTCGGACCCTTGCCCAGGTAGGAGCCGGAGGACATCAGCGACCAGAAGTTGACGCTGTTGTCACCGCCGTTGGTGGGGTACAGGTCGGGCAGGCCGAGGTTGTGGCCGAACTCGTGGGCGAACAGGCCGACGCCGCTGTTCTCGCCCGCCTGGACGTAGTCGTAGACGTACAGGCCGGTGTCGCCGACGGGGGCGCCGCCGATCCTGTTGCCCTCCGGGCCGGTCTGCCCGGTCGCGTCCGGGAAGGTCCAACTGCGGTGCGCCCACAGCGCGTCGGCGCCCTGGGCGCCGCCGCCCCAGGTCTCGTCCACGCCCGCGTGCACCACGACGACGTTGTCCAGGTAGCCGTCCGGCTGGGCGAACTCGCCGTTCTTGTCGTGGTCGTAGCGGTCGTAGACGTCGTACTGGGCGAGCTGCGCCTTGATGTCGGCGGCGGAGCGGCCCTTGGCGACCTCGCCGTCGTACCAGGCCTTCACGGCGTCCCGGATGAACTCCTGGCCCTGGGTCCAGGCGCCGGAGCCCTGCGGGCCCTTGTTGCTGCCGTAGCGGGCCTCGTTGTACGGGACGGTGACCCAGTCGCTGACGGTGCCCTCGACGTCGTACCGGCCGGAGGACTGGGTGCGGTAGTAGTTGCGCATCGACACCGCGCCGGGCGTGTCGTCGAAGAACATCTTCTGGTAGTAGCCGCGGTCGAAGTCCTGTGACCACAGGGTGTGGTTGTCGTCCTTGCCCGGCTTGGGGATCTGGTTGTGGGCCGGGCCGGGGGTGCCGCCGTAGCGGGGCTGGCCGTTCCACTGGGTGGTGTTGTCGACCTGGTCGCCGAACTGGGCGAGGATCACGAAGACCTTGTCCGTGCGCTGGTGCGCGAGCTGGACGTAGTCGTTGCCGACCTTCACCTTCGCCGGGGCCCGCTTGCCGGCGGCCTTGGCGACGGTGCCCTTGTTGAGCTGCTCCAGGGCCTTGCCGCGCAGCGCCTGGCGCTCGCGCTCCTGGGGCGCGAGCGGGGCCGGCGGGGCCTCGGCGCCCTGTTGGGCGTCGGCGGACGCGGCGGCGAGGGCGATGGGGGTCGGGGGTGCGGCCTGGGCGGGGGTGCCCAGCAGGGTGGCCGCTATCGCACTCGTGGTGAGTGCGGCGGCGAGGGCCGCGGACAGTCTGCGCAACTGACCGGTCCTTTCCGGGGGATGGGGGTGCCTCGGTCATCGGTAGGTGAAGCGCAGGTAATATTTCACATGTCACGGGTTACGTGAAAGAGGTGTGCGGCAAGCGAAAGGGCGCCGCACCCGGGGGTGCGACGCCCTTCGACTGCCGGGCCGTCACCCGGCGGCCCCGACGCTGCTGCGGATCAGCCCAAGGAGGCCCGCAGGAAGGCGAGTTCGGCCTGGGCCAGCTGCTCCAGCAGCCCGCCCGGGGTCATGTGGGTGGCGCCGGGCAGCGGCAGCACGTTGTGCGGGCGGCCGGCCCGGGTGAGCGCCTGGGAGAGCAGCAGGGTGTGCGAGGGGTGGACGTTGTCGTCGGCCAGCCCGTGGATCAGCAGCAGCGGCCTGCTCAGACCGGGCGCGTCGGGGAGCAGGCAGTCGTCGGCGTAGCCCTCCGGGTTCTCCTGCGGCAGGCCGAGGTAGCGCTCGGTGTACGCGGTGTCGTAGAGCCGGAAGTCGGTGGGCGGGGCGCCCGCGCAGGCGGCGTGGAAGACGTCCGGGCGGCGCAGCACGGCGAGCGCCGCGAAGTAGCCGCCGTACGACCAGCCGCGCACGCCGACCCGGCCGAGGTCGAGGTCCGGGTGCCGCTCGGCGAGCGCGAGCAGCGCGTCGACCTGGTCGTCCAGCGCCACCTGGGACATCCGCCGGAAGATGGTGCGGGAGAAGTCCGGGGAGACGAACGGGGTGCCGCCGTTGTCGACGGTGACCACCGCGAAGCCCTGGTCGGCCCACCACTGCTTGAGCTGCCAGCGGCGCGGCTCGGCGGCCACCGCCTGGTAGCCGGGCCCGCCGTAGACGTCCAGCAGGACGGGCAGCCGGGTGCCGGGGACGTGGCCGCGCGGGTACACCACGGCGCTGGGCAGGGCGCGTTCGGTGACCCGGGCGAGCTGCGGCTCCACCCGGTGGGGCAGCGGCTCGCTGAGGTCGGTGAGCGCCAGCTCGTGGCCGTCGCGGCTGATGACGCGCCGGAAGCCGTCGGCGGTGGCCGAGGTGAGCAGCAGGGTGTCGGCGGCGGCGAGCGCCGAGTGCAGGCCGGGGCCGGAGGCGAGCGGCTCGGGTGCGCCGCCGTCCGGGTCGACCAGGTGGACGTACTGGTCGAACGGGTCGCCCTCGCCGGTCTCGCAGAGCAGTCGGCCGTGCAGCCGGCCGACGACCCGGCGGATCTGCAGGCCGGTGGTGTCCAGCGGCTTGCCGTCGAGCGCGAGGCCGCGGGCCTGCGGGGTGTCGTGGACGGTGAGCAGTCGGCCGTCGGCCAGCCGGGCGGGGGTGCCGGGCAGGTCGTCCACCCAGAACTCGTCGGTGGTGCGGGAGAGTTCGGCGGTGTCACCGGTGGCCGGGTCGGCGCTCAGCAGCAGCACGTTCTGCTGCAGGCGGTCGGCGACGGTGAGCAGCACCTCCTCGGTGGAGGCCCAAAAGGCGGCGCAGAGGTACGGGAACTCCTCGGTGTCCCAGCGCAGTCGGACCCGGGTGCCGTCGAGGCCGAGCACCCAGAGCTGGACGTCCGCGTTGGGGCCGCCGGCCTGCGGGTAGGCGAAGTCCTCGGGGGCCTCGCCGGGGTGCGCCGGGTCGGCGAAGTACCGTCGGGGGACGGCGGATTCGTCGACCCGGGCGGCCAGCAGCGCGCCGCCGTCCGGGCGCCACCAGTGGCCCCGGTGGCGGCCGAGCTCCTCGGCGGCGGCGAACTCGGCGACGCCCCAGCGGGCGCCGTCGGCGGGGGAGAGCGGTTCGAGGCCGGGGGTGACGTACAGGGCGTCCTCGGCGACGTAGGCGACGCGCTGTCCGGTGGCGTCCGGCCGGGGGTCGAACGCGGGCCCGGCGACCGGGAGTTCGTCGCTGGTGCCGGCGGTGGTGTCGGTGCGGAACAGCCGGCCGTCCAGGGTGAAGACGGCGGTGGCGAGGTCGGCGGTGGCGGCGTACGTGCCGATCCCGGCGGCGACCAGCCGGCTGCGCTCGCGCAGCCGGCGCTCGACCACGGGCAGGTCGTCGCGCCGGCCGGTGCGGCCGGGCAGCAGCGCGGCCGGGTCGGCGACCAGCCGCTCCTCGCCGGTGGCGGTGTCGAGCAGGTGGAGGCGGTCGACCGGATCCTCCGGACCGCTGGAGCGGAGGAGCAGCAGCCGGGTACCGTCCTCGGCGAAGGTGTACGCACGCGGCGCGCCGAAGGTGAACCGACCGGTACGGGCGCTGAGGGCAAGGAAGGCGTCGGTGATGGTCACGGCCCGATGGTGGTCGCGCGGTGTGTGTCCCGACCAGTAGTCTGTCATGTGAAATGTCACACACCAGTGTGCGCCAGTGAGCGGAGGAAACCGTGATCGAGGACCTGCGGACCGTCGAACCCCCGGCGCCACTGCCCGCCGCCGACGGGCTGTTCAGCGTGTCGCCGCGGACCGCGCACCTGAACCACGGCTCCTTCGGCGCCGTGCCCGTCCCCGTCCAGCGGGCGCAGGACCGGCTGCGCACCGAGCACGAGCAGGACCCGGACGGCTTCTTCGCCGACCTCCCGGCCCGGATCGCCGCCGCCCGCGCCCGGATCGCCGCCGAACTCGACACCGACCCGGACCGGCTCGCGCTCGTCTCCAACGTCACCGAGGCGGTCGCGATCGCCCTCGACAGCATCCCGTTCGCGCCCGGCGACCGGATCCTGGTCACCGACCACGGCTACGGCGCGGTGACCCAGGCCGCCGCCCGCAAGGCCGCCGAGACCGGCGCCGAACTCGTGGTGGCCCCCGTCCCGCTGGACGCCCCCGACGAGCAGGCCGTCCGGGAGGCGGTGCTCGCCGCCGTGGACGGCCGCACCACCGTCGCCGTCCTGGACCAGCTGACCTCGCCCACCGCCCGCCTGGTCGCCGGCCCGGCCCTGCTCGCCGACCTGCGCGCCCGCGGCGTGACCACGGTGGTGGACGGCGCCCACGCCCCCGGCATGCTGCCCGCCCCGATCGACCCGAACGCCGACTTCTGGTTCGGCAACCTGCACAAGTGGGCCTTCGCCCCGCGCGCCACCGGGGTGCTCGCCGTCCGCCCCGAGTGGACCGGCCGGGTGCGCCCGCTGGCACTGTCCTGGGAGCACGACAAGGGCTTCCCGGGCAACGTCGAGTGGCGCGGCACCTGCGACTACACGCCCTGGCTGGCCGCCCCGGCCGGCTTCGAGCTGCTGCGCGGCCTCGGCCACCCGGCGGTGGCCGCCCACAACACCGCCCTCGCCGCGTACGGCCGCCATGCGCTGACCGAGCGGGCCGGCCTGGCGCCGCTGCCCGCGACGCCCGGGGTGTGGATGCGCACCGTCCGGCTGCCGGCCGGGTACGGCGAGACCGAGCCGCAGGTGAAGGCGCTGATGGCCGAGGTGTGGCACCGGTTCGGCACCCGGATCGCCGTCCGCCCCTGGGCCGGCGGCGGGGTGCTGCGGGTCAGCGCGCAGCTGTACAACCGGCCGGAGGAGTACGAGCGGCTGGCGGACGGGCTGGCGGAGCTGCTGAAGGGCTAGGCGCGGCGGTCCTCCCGTGTCGTGGTGGCTCGGACGACGACGGTAGGGAGCCGTCACCGGCCTCCACCAGGAATGACCGGAGACGATCGGGCCTGACCCCGTCCCGATCACTTGAAGACATTTGCAACTATGGATCTGAGAGGGAACTGATCCCGGGAGTGTGCCGAGGGAGTGAATCCGTCGCACGGAAAAACGGTGCTATCGATGTCAGTCCACCCGGGTAACCTCTCGCTGAGATGCGAGATCACACCAATCACACCCGGACGGCGATGAACACCCCCGATCCAGAGCCCCAGGACGACCAGGAGCTCAGCCCCGCCGAGGCGTACGCGGCCAGCCGTCGCCGGGCGCAGGAGCAGGCCACCGCCCTGTACGGCTTCCAGCAGCTGTACGACTTCCCGCTGGACGACTTCCAGCTGGAGGCCTGCGAGACGCTGGAGGCCGGCTCCGGCGTCCTCGTCGCCGCCCCCACCGGCTCCGGGAAGACGATCGTCGGCGAGTTCGCCGTGCACCTGGCCCTGGCCGCGGGCCGCAAGTGCTTCTACACCACGCCGATCAAGGCGCTCTCCAACCAGAAGTACGGTGACCTGGTCAAGCGCTACGGCGCCGCCAAGGTCGGCCTGCTCACCGGCGACAACACCGTCAACGGCGACGCACCCGTGGTGGTGATGACCACCGAGGTGCTGCGCAACATGCTCTACGCGGGCTCCAGCACCCTCGACGGCCTCGGCTACGTCGTGATGGACGAGGTGCACTACCTCGCCGACCGCTTCCGCGGCGCCGTCTGGGAGGAGGTCATCATCCACCTCCCCGAGTCGGTCACCCTCGTCTCGCTCTCCGCGACCGTCTCCAACGCCGAGGAGTTCGGCGACTGGCTGGACACCGTGCGCGGCGGCACCAAGGTGATCGTCTCCGAGACCCGCCCCGTGCCGCTGTGGCAGCACGTGATGGCCGGCAACCGGATGTACGACCTGTTCGCCGACCCGGACCGCGACGGCCGCCCCAAGCACAGCCTGAAGAACCCCGGCAAGGCCGTCAACCCCGAACTGGTCCGGCTCGCCCGCTCCGAACTCGACCGCAACCCGCGCGACCGCTTCGGCCGCGGCCGGGGCCGCTCGATGCCCAACGGCCGTCCCGGCCGGGTCTGGACGCCGGGCCGGGTGGACGTCATCGACCGGCTCGACGCCGAGGGCCTGCTGCCCGCGATCACCTTCATCTTCAGCCGGGCCGGCTGCGAGGCCGCCGTCCAGCAGTGCCTCAGCTCCGGCCTGCGGCTCAACAAGGACTCCGACCGCGCCCTCGTCCGGGCGTTCGTCGAGGAGCGCTGCGCCGACATCCCCGACGAGGACCTGCACGTCCTCGGCTACTTCGAGTGGCTGGACGGGCTGGAGCGCGGCATCGCCGCCCACCACGCCGGGATGCTGCCCCGGTTCAAGGAGGTGGTCGAGGAGCTCTTCGTGAAGGGCCTGGTCAAGGCCGTCTTCGCGACCGAGACCCTGGCGCTCGGCATCAACATGCCCGCCCGCTCGGTGGTCATGGAGAAGCTGGTCAAGTGGAACGGCGAGACCCACGCCGACATCACCCCCGGCGAGTACACCCAGCTCACCGGCCGGGCCGGGCGGCGCGGCATCGACGTCGAGGGCCACGCCGTGGTGCTGTGGCAGCGCGGCCTCGACCCGGAGGCGCTGGCCGGCCTGGCCGGCACCCGCACCTACCCGCTGAAGTCCTCGTTCCGGCCCTCGTACAACATGGCCGTCAACCTGGTCTCCCAGTTCGGCCGGCACCGCTCGCGCGAGCTGCTGGAGACGTCCTTCGCCCAGTTCCAGGCGGACCGCTCGGTGGTCGGCATCGCCCGCCAGGTGCAGCGCAACGAGGAGGGGCTGGAGGGCTACCGCGAGTCGATGACCTGCCACCTCGGCGACTTCGACGCGTACATGGAGCTGCGCCGCAAGCTCAAGGACCGCGAGAACGAGATGGCCCGCGAGGGCAGCAGCCAGCGCCGCGCGGCCGCCGTCGAGTCCATCGAGCAGCTCAAGCCGGGCGACGTCATCCACGTGCCCACCGGCAAGTTCGCCGGCCTCGCCCTGGTCCTCGACCCGGGCCTGCCGCCGGTCAACCGCTCCGGCCGGGGCGGCCCGCGCCACCCCGACTACCAGGACGGCCCGCGCCCGGTGGTGCTCACCGCCGAGCGGCAGGTCAAGCGGCTCGCCATGATCGACTTCCCGCACCCGGTCGTCGCCGTCGACCGGCTGCGCATCCCCAAGTCCTTCAACCCGCGCAGCCCGCAGTCCCGGCGCGACCTCGCCTCGGCGCTGCGCACCAAGGCCGGCCACCTGGAGCCCGAGCGGTTCCGGCGCGGCCGCGCGGCCGCCGCCGACGACCCGGAGATCACCCGGCTGCGCACCGAACTGCGCCAGCACCCCTGCCACGGCTGCTCCGACCGCGAGGACCACGCCCGCTGGGCCGAGCGCTACCACCGGCTGCACCGCGACACCGAACTGCTGGAACGCCGGATGCGCTCGCGCACCCACACCATCGCCCGCACCTTCGACCGGGTCTGCGGGCTGCTCACCGACCTCGGCTACCTCAGCGGGGACACCGTCACCGACGACGGCAAGCGGCTCGGCCGGCTCTACGGCGAACTCGACCTGCTCGCCTCCGAGTGCATCCGCGAAGGCGTCTGGAGCGGCCTCGCCGCCGCCGAACTCGCCGCCTGCGCCTCGGCGCTGGTGTACGAGGCCCGCCAGGCCGACGACGCCGGCGCCCCCCGGGTGCCGGAGGGCGCGGCCAAGGAGGCGCTCGGCAAGATGGTCCGGATCTGGGGCCACCTCGACGCCCTGGAGGAGCAGCACCGGATCAACACCGCCGAGGGCGTCGGCCAGCGCGAGCCCGACCTGGGCTTCGCCTGGGTTGCCTACCGCTGGGCGCTCGGCCACAACCTCGACCAGGTCCTGCGCGACGCCGACATGCCGGCCGGCGACTTCGTCCGCTGGACCAAGCAGCTGATCGACGTCCTGGGCCAGATCCAGGACGCCGCCGGCGAGGACGTCGAACTCCGCAAGACCGCCCGCAAGGCCGTCGACGGCCTCCGCCGCGGCATCATCGCCTACTCCTCCGTCGGCTGACGCCTCACCCCCGCAAGGGCCCGCCCGCTCACCCACCCGAGCGCGCGGGCCCTTCCGCATCCCCGCCGACGAAGGGAACGGGAAGCCGCTGCCGCCTCACGGCCCCGGCGCCTCCCCAAGGATCAATTCGGGTGGGATGCCGCCAGGCCTGCGGCCTTGGCGGCATCCCACCCCCCACCCCCCACCCCCCA
>NZ_LFVW01000181.1:0-9973 GCF_001182915.1 Kitasatospora sp. MY 5-36 | reverse complement strand
GCCCCGCCGCCCGGCTGCCCGGCCCACGCGGGCGGCGGCATCGCCCCGACCGGCCCCGGCGGCCTGCGCCGCCTGTACGGCCCGGAGGCCGAGGCCGACCCGACGGTCCTGTACGACAAGCTGCGCGCCGAGCACGGCGAGGTCGCCCCGGTGCTGCTGCACGGCGACCACCCGGCCTGGCTGGTGCTCGGACACGGCACCAACATCACCGTGATGCGCACCCCCACGCTGTTCTCCCGGGACTCGCGCCTGTGGAACGCCTTCCGCAACAACGAGGTCCCGCCCGACTCCCCGCTGCTGCCGGTGGTCGCCTGGCAGCCGATCTGCGTGTTCGCGGACGGCGACGAGCACCGCCGGCTGCGCGGGGCCCTGCTGGACGGCCTGAACGGCTTCGACCGGCGCGGCATCCGCCGCCACGTCCGCCGCTTCACCACCGACCTGGTCCAGGTGGTCGGGCCGACCGGCCAGGCCGAGCTGATCTCCCAGTTCGCCGAGCACCTGCCCATGCTGGTGATGACCAAGCTGCTCGGCATGCCGGACGAGTACGGGCCGCAGCTGGTGACCGCCGCCCGGGACCTGATGAAGGGCACCGAGACGGCGATCGCCAGCAACGAGTACGTGGTCGCCGGTCTGCGCCGGACCATCGCCCTCAAGCGCGAGCACCCCGGCGACGACCTGACCAGCCGTCTGCTGGCGCACCCGGCCGGGCTGACCGAGGACGAGGTGATGGAGCACCTGCGGGTGGTGCTGCTCGCCGCGAACGAGACGACCGTCAACCTGATCGCCGACTCGCTGAAGATGGTGCTCACCGACCCGCGCTTCCGGGCCCACCTCTCCGGCGGCCAGATGACCCTGGGCGAGGCGCTGGACCAGGTGCTCTGGGACTCCCCGCCGATGTCCCTGGTGGCCGGCCGCTGGGCGACCGCCGACACCGAGCTGGGCGGTCAGCAGGTCCGGGCCGGGGACCTGCTGCTGCTCGGGCTCGCGGCGGCCAACGTCGACCCGGTGGTCCGCCCCGACCTGGCGGCCCCGCTGTACGGCAACCGCTCCCACCTGTCCTTCGGCGCCGGGCCGCACGAGTGCCCCGGCCAGGACATCGGGCGGCACGTCGCCGAGGCCGGGATCGACATCCTGCTCACCCTGCTGCCGGACGTCCGGCTCGCGGTGCCCGAGGAGGAGCTGGTCTGGAGCTCGGCCTGGATCTCCCGGCACCTGACGGCGCTGCCGGTGGAGTTCACCGCCCGCGACATCGAGCCGGACCCGCTCTCGGTGGCGGAGGCGGAGCTGGCGGAGGCCGACGCGAAGGCGGAGGCGGGGGCAGGGGTGGAGACAGGGGCGGAACAGGCGAAGGCGGCGCCGGAGCGGGGCGTCCCGGCGGCCCCGACGATCCCGGCGCAGCGCCGCGGCTGGTGGGACGTGCTCACCGGCCTGTTCCGGCGCTGACCGGCACCGCCACTGACCGACACCGACACCGGCGCCGGTGTCGGTCAGTGGCGGTGCCGGTGGCGGTCAGCCGTCGCGCCCGTCCGTCCGGCGCCGGTACAGGGTGAAGGTGTCCACCGGGGTGAGGTCCCCGTGCGGTCCGTCGAAGGTGTAGTAGGTGACCTTCATGGTGGTGGTGCCGCCGCGCCGGTCGCCCGGGTCGACCTCGAAGGCCGCGAAGCCGTGGGCGTGTTCGCGGTCCTGGACGGCGGCCCAGGGCGCGTCCTCGGTGAGCCAGATCGACTCCCGGTAGGGCGCGCCCGGTTTCGGGTCCTCCAGCCCGATGACGACCCGGCCCTTGGGCTGCTCGAAGAGGTCGTCCTGGGTGGTGGCGGCGTTGCCGCCGGCGCCGATGACCATGTGGACGGTGCCCCGGCCGGTGTCGACCATGTCGGTGCGGGTGCTGGTCGGCACCGGGGTGCGGGCGTCGTTCGGCAGGGTGCCGCGGACGGGGTGGGAGCGCTCGTAGTAGTGCTCGTGGCCGCACACCACCAGGTCGACCCCGTAGGCGTCGAACAGCGGGCCCCAGGTCTCGCGCAGGCCGAGGTCGCTGCCGGAGCCGTGCTTCGAGCTGGAGATCATCGGGTGGTGCATGCAGACCACGATCCAGTCGATCGCCCGGTTGTTCCGCGTCGTCCGCAACTCCCGCTCCAGCCAGCGCCGTTGGGCTCCGTCGGAGAAGCCGCGCAGGTAGACGTCGCCGGAGTTCTGGATGGCCTCGTCGTCGTTGGCGAGGCTGATGAAGCGCACCGAGCCGACGGTGAAGGCGTACCACAGGCCCCGGGTCTCCTCGTCGGAGGAGGCCGAGGAGTCGGGGAGGGAGAAGTACGCCTGGTAGCCGAGCGCGCCGATCGGGCCGTTGCCGCCCTCGTTCTCGTGGTTGCCGACGCAGGGCATCCAGGGCCGCAGCCGGGTGGAGCGGCTGTTGCTGATGAACCAGTCGGCCCAGGTCGCGGTGCGGCTCTGGCCGTGGCGGCCGGCGTAGGAGGAGTAGCAGAGGTCGCCGTTGATGAGGTTGAACAGCGGGCCGACGCGTTCGACCGCGGCGACGATGTCGGCGGAGGCCGCGGTGCCGACCTGGCTGCTCATGAACACCGGGTACTTGCCGAGCGGGGAGGGCATGCCGTCGGGGAAGGTGATCCGGCGGCGGAGGTTGGGCGCGGCCTGGTCGCCGAAGCTGGTGAAGGTGAACGGGGCGCGGCCGCGCGGGGCGGTGGTGAAGGTGCCGGTCTCGGGGGTGGCCCCGTCATGGCCGGCGCTGTAGAGGTAGGTGCTGCCCGGGCGCAGGCCGGTGAGCCGCGCGTGGTGGACGTACACCTCGACCTTGTCGATCGAGTCCCGGTAGGTGCGGGTCTCGGCCTGGACGACCCGGCCGAGGCCGCCGTCCGGTGAGCCGTACCGCACCTGCGGGCGGCGCACGGACTGCGGGGTGAGCCAGGAGACGGTCATCTCCGTGCCGGCGTCGGTGCCGAACTGGAGGTGCAGCCCGGACACCGCGGCCGTTCCGGAGCGGTGCGGGGTGGTCTGCAGGAGCGGGCTGGTGGGCGCGTCGTCGGCCGGTTGGGCGGCCGCGGGTTGCGCGCCCGCCGTCGAGGCCGCGGCCACCAGGGCGGCTCCGGCCGCCGAGGTGCCCTTGAGGATGGACCTGCGTGCAATGGTCATGAGGACTCCGCCTGCCGAGTGGGGGTTCGACAGGCAGTCACTTTAATGACATGTGCACGTAAAGACGATCGTTTTCGCAGCTTCCGTTCGCACGCTTCGTTCTCAGGCTTCGTTCTCAGGCCTCGTTCTCAGGCCTCGTTCGCAGGCCTCGTTCGCAGGGCCCGTTCGCAGGGCCGGGCTCCTACGCCTTGCGGCCGACTCCCCCGTACACCCCGACCTTCCCCTCGCCCGGCACCGGGTCCCCGGCGGGATCCGGGTGCCAGCGGTCGACCAGGACGACGCCCGGGTCGTCCAGTTCCAGCCCGCTGAAGAAGCGTTCGACGCGCTCGCGCGAGCGGAGGTGGAGGTCGATCCCGGCCTCCGCGTAGCGGCGGGTGGCGATCCCGGCGCGCTCCGGGGCGATGTCGGCGGTCCCGGCCGAGAGGGCGAGGAAGCTGCCGGCCGGCAGGGCGTCCAGGAGCTTGCGGACGGGCGGGTGCGCGACCTCGTCGGAGAGGAAGTGGACGATGTTGATGAGCGTCAGGGCGACCGGCTCGCGGAGGTCCAGGGTGGCGGCCACCCCCGGGTCGGCGAGGAACTGCTCCGGCTCGCGCAGGTCCCCCTGGACGTAGGCGGTACGGCCCTCGGGGGTGCTGGTGAGCAGGGCCCGCGAGTGGGCGAGCACGATCGGGTCGTTGTCGACGTAGACCACGCGGCAGGCCGGGTCGACGGCCTGGACGATCTCGTGCAGGTTGGGCGTGGTGGGGATGCCGGTGCCGACGTCCAGGAACTGGCGGACGCCGTGCACCCCGGCGAGCCGGCGGACCATCCGCCGCATCACGGCGCGGGCGGCGGTGGCGTCCTCGCGCACGCCGGGCAGTTCGGCGAGGACGCGGTCGCCGACCTCGCGGTCGGCGGGGAAGTTGGTCTTGCCTCCGAGCAGGTAGTCGTAGACCCGGGCGGAGTGCGCCCGGTCGGTGCGCAGGTCCACCGGCGGCGGCTCCTCGAACCCGGCCTCGGTCAGCCAGCTCTCCGACACGCGGCCCCCCGGCGCGCAGTCGTCCGAGCCGCAGCCGTCGGGCCCGCAGTCCTCCGGCAGGCCGCCGTCCTGTGTGTTGGTGTCCGGTATGTCGGTACCCGGTGCGTCGATGCCCACGCCAGCCCTCCCCGTTCAGCAGTGGTCCGGACCACTCAACCACAGCCGATGACTGTCCGTCAGGCGGTTCCGGGTGTCCGCTGAACCGCTCCTTCCGTCTCGCGGACGGCCTCGGCGAAGGAGGGCACCTTCATCGCCGTCAGCAGCGCGAGGGCCGGGCCGGCCGTGCAGACGGTGACGTACGCGGGGATCACGCCCAGCCAGTGCCGGCCGCTCAGCCACTCGGCGAGCAGCGGGAAGGTGCCGCCGAACGCCGCGATGGTGGCCGCGTTGACCACGCCGAGGCCGACCGCCCGCACCTCGGTCGGGAACAGCAGCCCGGTGAAGACGTTGAGCGTGCCGAGCACCGTGGCCACCAGCATCCCCAGCAGCACGGCGACGACCTGGAACGGCAGCCAGCCCTGGCGCAGCCCGGCGAGCAGCACCCCGACCAGCGGGATCGGCAGGCCGAAGCCGATCCGGGCGACGGGCAGCAGGCCGAAGCGGTCGGCGGCGGCGCCGGTGAGCAGCATGGTGGCCAGCACCACGCCGAGCACCACGGTCATGAAGGAGGCCGCCTCCTCCTTGCCGATCACGTGGTAGGCGGCGGCGTACTGCGGCAGGTACACCAGCGCGAAGTAGTAACCGACCGTCCCGCCCAGGGTGTTGAGGAAGACGGTGAGCACCGCCCAGCGGTGCTCGCGCAGCGTCCGGAGGAACGGCGGGCGGGCGGCGCGGCCCGCCCGCTCCCGGGCGCGGTGGAACTCGGCGCTCTCCGGCGCCCACCGCCGCACCCAGACGGCGGCCAGCCCGAGCAGCGCGGCGACCACGAAGCCCCAGCGCCAACCGCCGTTCTCCAGGCCGGACTTGCCGAGGGTGTGGATCAGCAGGGTGAGCACGCCGAAGGAGAGCAGCGAGCCGAGGATGATCCCGCCGTAGGAGACCGAGCTGAACGCGAAGCGGTGCCGCCGCGGGGCGGTCTCGGTCACGTACGCGGCCACGCTCGGCGCCTCCCCGCCGAAGGCGAGCCCCTGCACCACCCGGGCGAGCACGGCCAGCACGGCCGCCCAGACCCCGATGCTCCGCTGGCCCGGGACGGCGGCGATGCCCAGGCTGGCGACGGCGATCACCGCCATGCCGAGGCTGAGCGCGAAGCGCCGTCCCCGGGTGTCGCTGAGCCGCCCGATCAGGTACGAGCCGACCGGCCGGGCGACGAAGCCCACCGCGAAGGTGACGTACGCGCCGAGCACGCCGCTGACGCCGTGTTTGCCGTGCCCGAAGAGGTCCGCCGCGAAGTAGGGCGCGAGGACGGCGTAGATGTTCCAGTCGAAGGACTCGACCACCGACCCGACCGTCGCCGCGGCCAACTCCCGCCGCCGCCCACCGGTTTCCGCCTGGTGACGGAGCGGTGCCACCGCACTGCTTTCTGTCATGGCCTCAGCATGGCACCGTTCGGACCGCCGCGGAATCACTTCTCGCGGCCGGTGGGCGGCGTGCTCCGGTCCGTTGACGCAGAGCACTCTGAGAATCCCATGTGACTGATGTGACAGGCAGGTGATATTCCTGTGCCGTGCATTCCATGATCACCCGGACCCCGCGGCGCGCCCTGCCCGCCGCCGTCGCAGCCCTCGCCACCGCCGCCCTGCTGGCCGGCTGCACCAGCGGAGGCGGCACCGCCGCCGCGCCCTCGGCCTCCCCGGACGCCGCCGCCGTCGCGACGCCGAGCGCCGCCCCGACCCCGACGCCCAAGCCCACCGGCGCCGCCGACCCCGCCCTCAAGGCCTTCTACGGCCAGCAACTCGCCTGGGGCCCCTGCCAGAAGGACCCGCAGAACGAGGAGGACGTCTCCGCGCTCCAGTGCGCCACCCTCAAGGTGCCGCTGAACTACGCCGCACCGGAGGTCGGCACCCTGGACGTCGCCGTGGTCCGCAACCCGGCGACCAAGCCCGACCAGCGGATCGGCTCGCTGCTGATCAACCCCGGCGGCCCGGGCGGCTCCGGCGTCGGGATGGTCACCTACGACCCCAAGGGCTTCGACGGCCCGGTACACGACCGCTACGACATCGTCGGCTTCGACCCGCGCGGCACCGCCGGCACCAGCCCGCTCAACTGCCTGGACGACCGCACCCGGGACGACTGGCTGACCACCGACCAGCCCGCGGCCGACCACGGCAAGCAACTGGCCGACGCCTGCCAGGCCAAGTACGCCCAGCTCCTGCCCTTCGTCAGCACCCGCAACAGCGCCCGGGACATGGACGTGCTGCGCGGCGCCCTCGGCGACCAGAAGCTCAGCTACCTCGGCCTGTCCTACGGCACCTACCTCGGCTCGCTGTACGCCGAGGAGTTCCCGGACAAGGTCGGCCGGCTCGTCCTGGACGGCGCCACCTCGGCCTCCACCTCGCTGGTCCAGCACAACATCGAGCAGCAGGGCGGCTTCGAGCGGGCCCTGAAGGCCTTCGCCGCGGACTGCGTCACCAAGGACGCCTGCTCGCTCGGCAAGGACCCCGAGCAGGCGGCGCAGAAGCTCGCCGCGTTCCTCGACGGGCTCAAGGACAAGCCGCTCAAGACGGAGAAGGGCCGCACCCTGACCTCCAGCGCGGCCTGGACGGGCGTGCTCAGCCGGCTCTACGGCGGCGAGAAGGCCTGGACCGGTCTGCGCAACTCCATCGGCTGGGCGATGGTGCGCGGCAAGGGCGACTACCTGCTGGACCTCGCCGACGGCTACAACGGCCGCGACAAGGACGGCAAGTACCGCCCCTCGGCGGACGCCTACACGGCCATCCACTGCGCCGACGGCGCCACCGACGCCCCGGCCGGCGAGCAGTTGCAGGCCGCGCTGACCGACCTCGCCGCCAAGGCCCCGCTGGTCAGCAAGCACGACCCGATGGCCGCGCTGTTCGACCCGGACTGCCGGATCTGGCCGGCCGCCTCGACGGAGAGGCCGCACGCGGTCAAGAACACGGCCGCCGCCCCGATCGTGGTGGTCGGCACCACCGGCGACCCGGCCACCCCGTACGCCTGGGCCGAGAAGCTGACCGCCGAGCTCGGCAACGCCGTCCTGGTCACCCGCGAGGGCGAGGGCCACACCGGGTACGGCGCCAGCAAGTGCGTGCGCGCCTCGGTGGACGCCTTCCTGCTCGACGGGACCGTCCCGGCCGCGGGCATCCGCTGCCCGACGGACTGATCCGTCCCGCACGATGACGGCGCCGGGCCCGCGGGCCCGGCGCCGTCGCCGCTTTCCGGGTCAGTGCCCGGGGTGGTGGACGAACCGGTAGGTGTCCCGGTCGAGTTCGGTGACCTGGACGCCGATGGCGGCGGGCCCGGCGATCCGGGCGCGCAGGGCGGCGAGCACCCGGGCGGTCAGTTCGGCGCGCTGCTCGGCGCTGCGGCCGGCCAGGATCTTCACCTCGACCAGCACCGCGGCCTCGCCGCTCGTCCCGTCGCCGACCCGGTGGCCGCCGGCGGGGCGGAAGAGCGTCTTGCAGTCCGCCACCGTGGTGTCGATCACCTCGGTGATCGCCTGGTGGACCTCGGCGGCCAGCGCCGTCCGGTCGAAGTCGAGTTCGGCCGAGTGGTCGACCAGGATCTGCGGCACGGGAACCTCCGGGAGTCGTTGCCGGGACGCCGCCGACGCTACCGGACGGGCCCCGAGCGCAAACCCCGGGCCCCGGCGCGGGGTGCGGCGCCGGGGCCCGGGGCTGTCCGGTGGAGCGGTGGCCGGGTCAGCAGCCGAAGTCGACCTTGCGGAAGGTCACGTAGTGGTCGGCGGTGTAGTAGTCCTCGTGGTACTGCTTGCCGGTGACGATGCGACGGGTGCCACGGGTCGGCGAGCCCGGGGTGACCACGGTGTACTCGTGGTAGTAGCCGGTCGCCTGCGCGGGCAGCACGCGCTCCTTGTTCTGGAAGACGACGCCGTCCTGGCTGTACGGGAAGGGACCGCCGGAGGCGATCAGGTTGAGGGTGGTGTGGGCCTGGGAGGGCAGGGCCGACAGGCACCCCGAGCCGCTCACCGCGGCGTGCGCCTCGGTGGCGACGGCGATCGGCGCGAGGGTGACCAGGGCGACGGTGGCGGTGGCGGCGACGCGGGTCTTCCACGCGCGTAGAGTTCGGGTCATGACAACCAGGATGGCGATCCTCCGGGCCCTCCGGAAGCCCCGTTCCAACTCTTCACCTCCGGTCAACTTCGCCGTCCCTCCCAGGACTTGACCAGGTCAGCCGCGCGACAGCACCAGCGACTGGACCGACGCCAGCCGGCGCCAGTCACTGGAGACGATGCTCGCGTGCGCCTTCGCCAGCTGCTCGGTGCGGGCCCTCGCCTGGTCGGCCGTCGGGTCGGTGGCACTGATCTCCGGGGCGACCAGGTGGGAGTCCGTCATCACCAGCAGGTAGTGGGCGTTGTCGTACCAGGCGGTGTCGATGGTCCTGACGAAGGTGGAGGCGTCGCCGTCGAAGACCACGAACCAGGGCCGGATCGAGGTGTCCGCGCCGGTGTACTGGCTCCGCGGGTCGCCGGTGGCGGCGCCGAGCACGGATGGGAAGACCTGCGCCTGGCCGATCCGGCCCGCCGCCGCCAGGTCGCGCAGGTGCCGGCCCTGCTCCACGTCGGTGTGCAGGGTGTCGAAGGGGTTGCCCAGCTCGACGGTGCCCGGGATCGCGTACAGCAGCACCTTCCCGGCCAGCGCCGAGCGGCGCGGCCAGTTGCCCGCCCGCACCGCCTCGTCGACGCTCGCGTACGAGCCGCCGCCGGGCTTGGCCAGCAGGTCGGCCGGGCGCAGCACGGCGGAGCCCAGGTGGTCGGCGATCAGCGCGTCCAGCTGGTCCGGGCCCATCCCGAGGTCGGCCGAGTAGCCCGGCTTGAGCTCCAGCTTGATCACCAGCGGCCCGGCGCCCGGGTGCGCGGCGAGCCAGACCCGGACGTCGTCCAGGCAGTTCTCCAGGTACTGGTCGGTGCTGCCGCCGTACAGCTGGGCGGGGGTGCTCGCGGCGGTGCAGTTGTTGGAGTTGCCGAACGGGTTGGAGTGGCTGACCTGCCACCGCTTGGTGAAGATGTTCGGCCAGAGGTCCAGCTCGATCATCCCGGTGCCGGTGTCCAGGCCCTGGGCGAGGTACGGGAAGGCCGCCGGGTCGTAGGTGTTGTGGAGGCCGACGGTGGTCGCGGAGCCGAACGGCAGGTCGCCCGGCCCGGCCGTGGTGGCGTCCGCCGGGGCGGTCGGGATCAGCGCGGCCGCGGCGGCGATCAGGCCGGCGGCCAGGAGTCCGGTCAGGGTGCGGCGTACGGTCATCGGAACGGTCCCCCAAGTCGTGGGATGCCGGCCGCCCTGCTCCCGGGCAGCCTGACGAAGCATCGCCCGCCCGGGCGTGCTCAGGATGAAGAAGGCACGACAATAGCGTGACGGCTGCACCGCTTCTCCCCCGCTCCCCTCCCCTTCCTCCACGCGCTCCGCACCCGTCCCACCCGCCACGCCCGGGACGGTGACGGAACGTCATGGCATCGGAGCCGCGGGTTAGCGTGGCCCGCGAAACGGGGCGCGGCCGACCGGTGCGCGCCGAGGCGCCGAGCGGCGGAGGCTGCGATGTCCCTGGTCCGGGTCCACAACTTCTCGATCTCCCTGGACGGCTACGGCACGGGCGAGGGCCAGAGCCTCGACGCGCCGTTCGGCCACGCCCGCGGCCGGCTGCACAGCTGGTTCTTCGGCGCCCGGACGTTCCGGCGGA
>NZ_LFVW01000180.1:0-9629 GCF_001182915.1 Kitasatospora sp. MY 5-36 | reverse complement strand
CTGGCGGGGCTGGTGGGGGCCGAACCCGCCGTTCCACACCCCGGTCTTCGTGCTCACCCACCATCCGCGCCCCTCGGTGGAGATGGACGGCGGGACGGTCTTCCACTTCCTGGACGCCTCCCCCGAGGAGGCGCTGCGCCGGGCCAGGGAGGCGGCCGGCGGCCTGGACGTGCGGATCGGCGGCGGCCCGAGCAGCGTCCGGGCCTTCCTGGCCGCCGATCTGGTCGACCACCTGCACGTGGTCGTGGTGCCGGTGCTGCTCGGCCGGGGCGAGCGGCTCTGGGACGGGCTCGAAGGGCTGGAGCAGCGCTTCCGCACCGAGGCGGTGAGCAGCCCGAGCGGCGTCACCCACCTCACCTTCACCCGGCCGTAGCCGGCCCTCGTGCGCACGACGGCGGCCTCCCCGCACCCGCGGGGAGGCCGCCGTCGTGCGGCGCTACCGGATCAGACCCGGTCGGCCGCGATCAGCACGTACTGGAAGGAGCCGTCCTTGTAGGACTCGATGAACGCCTCCTCGATGCCGGTCACCAGCGAGGTGGTGTTCCGCAGCTCCCAGTAGGGCAGGGTGTCCGGCGTCAGGTCGATGACGGCCTGCGGCACCAGACGGTTGTCGGCCATCGCCCGCAGGTACTCGCGGCGGGAGGGGATGTTGCACTCGAAGTGGGCGTTGATCTGCGAGACCCACTTCGACGGCTGGCCGTAGCGCGGGTTCCAGCAGCCGGTGATGGTCACGTACCGGCCGCCGACGCTCAGCACCCGGGAGTGCTCGGCGAACAGGTCGTGCAGGTCGACGTACATGCTGGACTCGTTGTTCCAGGAGCCCGCGACCGAGCCGGTCTCGATGGGCATGTTCAGCATGTTGGCGACCTGGGAGCGGACGAACCCGCCGATGCCCAGCTCGGCGGCGCGCTTGTTGCCGAAGTCGGCCTGCTGGGTGGAGAGGGTCAGGCCCTCGACCCGGCAGCCGAAGCGCTGGTGGGCCATCACCATCGAACCGCCGCGGCCGCAGCCGGCGTCGACCAGGGTGTGGTCGGCGCGGATGTCGCCGAGGTGGCCGAGCAGCACGTCGGCCTGGGCGGACTCCAGCCGGTGCAGCTCGGCGATCACCTTCTTCTCGCGCTCGGCGTCGGCCGGGTCCCCGATCGCGGCCTGGTCGATGGCGCCGATGCCGTAGTGGTGGTGGTAGAGGCCGTCGACGTCACCCAGGCGGAGGTTGACCGGACGGGCCTCGTGGTCCCAGTAGCGCGCGATGTCGCCCTGGTACGGAGTCGCCGGGCCGGGGATGGTGTTGCCGGGGGTGGTGATGTCGTCGGTCACGGACATGGGTCAGCTCCTAGCGGATGGTCAAGGGGTCGGTCATCAAGGGAAATGCGCTGCCGGCGGGAGGTGGTGCCCCCGGAGGGGCCGGTGTCACCAGAAGTCGGGCAGGGTGTAGCGGTAGGTGTTGGTCTGGTGCCAGTAGTGGTTGCCGTCGACCCACGCGGACACACCGCGCAGGAACCGTACGAGTGTCGGCACCGGGCAGGACACGGCCAGGGCGGCCGCCTCGGCCTCGAAGGCCAGCATCAGCTCGTTGTGGACCTCGACCGCCTTCAGGTAGCCCTCCTTGCGGGAGACGCCCTCACGCTCGGAGATCACCACCGGCAGGTTCAGGTGCAGTCCGGGGCTGGCCAGCTCCTTCATGTACGAGTACAGGTCGTTGACGATGGTGGTGGCGTTGCCGGCCAGTGCGATCACCCGCTGCATGGCGGGCAGCGCGTGCAGCTCGGCGGGCAGCTCGTAGCCGCCGACGGTGTCCGTGATCGTCGGGCAGGGGCGGAAGTTGTTGAACTGGCGCATGGCCAGGTACTCCCACACCTCCGGGACGTGGTCCGCCTGGTCCCAGGAGGCCTCGGCCAGGTACCCCAGGTGCAGCCGCGCCATGTCGTGCCGGAACCGGTCCGACTGGGAGGGCGTGGCGGCCCGGGTGAAGTACTCCATCGCCGAGTGGTAGGCGCGCCGGGGCGCGTCCGAGCTCAGCGAGGCCTCCCAGCCCGGGTGGTACTCCGACGTGGTGTGCAGCGGGTCCAGCGCGGTGTGCGCGAGCAGCAGGCGGCTGCCCAGGCCGATCGGCGAACCGCCGAGGTCCTCGCAGTAGCAGTCGTCCACCGCGTTCTCGGCCACCATCAGGCGGGCCGCGAGCATCAGGTGGTCGACGCTCGGCGCGTCCGGGTGGCAGGCCACCATGTAGCGCCCGGTGGAGAAGCCGTTGAAGTCCTTCTCCCACTCCGGCGGGTAGAGCTCGATCTCCTCCATCGCCCAGACCTTGAGCTTCGCGCTCAGCGCCTCGACCCGCACCGGGTCGGGCTCGGCGACCGGGTGGTGGTAGAGGCCGGGGATCGGGTCGCCGCTCCGGGGCTTGCCGCCGCTCGGCGCCTCGGCGGCCGACCCGGCGGCGGCCGGGGTCGGGGCCGCGGCGGTCGGGACGGGCAGGACGTGGGCGGACGGCACCCGGAACCCGGGCGTCGCCGCCGCGGTCTCGGTCACCGTCGTGGTCTCGGTCACGGTCGCGGTCGCCTCGGGCGCCGGGACCACCTCGACCGGGACCTCGGGCGTCGGAGCCTGGGGCGCCGAGACCTCGTCCGCCGGGGCCTGCGGCCTGAACTGCAGCCCGGAGGTGCCCAGTCCGCTGGGCCCGCGCAGGATCCGTTCGATCGCGGGGGAGCTCATGGGCCCACCGCCGGGGCGGTGACGGGCCCGGATGGTGTGTCCGGCCAGGCGCACAGGGGCATGGAGCCTCCTCTGAAGGGGGTCGCACAATATGACGGGTCGTCATCCCACCCGCCTCGAACGGGATCTCCGGTCTCCGGCCCCGTCTCGCTCGGTTCACCACCGTAGGCGCGAAGGCGCGTTCCGCATCGCACCAGACGATCTTCATCACCCGATAGGGTGAACGTTCCCCGTGCGGGCGTTTGGGCACGCCCTCGTCGTGCATCACCCCGCCCCGCACCTGCGCACTCCCGCCGCGAACCCGCCCGCCGAGCCGCCCGTCCGCGCGTCAACTTGCCGCCACTCCCTCGTGTCCCGCTCCCGCCGGCCGCGTCGTCCCGCTCGTGGCGCGGGCTGTTCGAACGCGAAACGAAATGACCCACGGTCGCCCGCCGGGGGCCGGTCGATCGCCCCGGGCCGGGCCCGGTGCAAGGGCGTGGGCGTAAGGCGGGACAGAATGGGCACGGCGCCGTCGAGGAGGCGGGGCCAGGAAGGAAGACCAGCGCATGGAGAGCCAGGCCCGCAGCCGCACCGCACTCGTGGAGCAGCTCATGGAGCGCTATCCCGACGTGCCCCGGGAGGCGGTGATCAAGGAGGACCTGCTGCGCGGCGGCATGGCCTTCGACGAGTCCGCGCTGAGCGGCAGCGCGGGCGCCGACGGGGGCGGCGAGGTCAAGCCGAAGTCGTACTTCATCTTCTCCTTCGACCACCGCACCCTGCCCGAGCTGGGCGCGGCCGCGCTCAACCGGCCGCCGGAGGAGGTCGTGCTGACCGGCGGGCCGTACGGGCTGCGCCGCACGGTGGTGTCGGTGCGGGTGAACCCGGACTCGCCGTACCGGGTCGGCGCCGGGGACGACGGCACGCTCGGCCTCTACCTGGACGGTGCGCGGATCGCCGACGTCGGCCTGCCGCCGATGCCGGACTACTACCGGCACACGCTGGCCAACGGGAAGTCGGTGATGGAGGTCGCCCCGACCATCCAGTGGGGCTACCTGATCTACCTCACGGTGTTCCGGGTCTGCCAGTACTTCGGCGCCAAGGAGGAGTGCCAGTACTGCGACATCAACCACAACTGGCGCCAGCACAAGGCGGCCGGCCGCCCGTACACCGGGGTCAAGCCGGTCGAGGAGGTGCTGGAGGCGCTGGCGATCATCGACCGGCACGACACCGCCCGGGCCTCCCAGGCGTACACCCTCACCGGCGGGGCGATCACCTCGCACGTCGGCGGCCGGGACGAGGCCGACTTCTACGGGCAGTACGCCAAGGCCATCGAGGAGCGCTTCCCCGGCCGCTGGATCGGCAAGGTGGTGGCCCAGGCCCTGCCGCGCGAGGACGTCCAGCGCTTCCACGACTACGGCGTGCGGATCTACCACCCCAACTTCGAGGTGTGGGACAAGCGGCTGTTCGAGCTCTACTGCCCCGGCAAGGAGCGCTACGTCGGCCGGGACGAGTGGCACCGCCGGATCCTCGACTCCACCGAGGTGTTCGGCCCGGAGAACGTGATCCCCAACTTCGTCGCGGGCGTGGAGATGGCCGAGCCCTTCGGCTTCACCACGGTGGACGAGGCGATCGCCTCCACCGAGGAGGGCCTGCGCTTCTTCATGTCCCGCGGCGTGGTGCCGCGCTTCACCACCTGGTGCCCCGAGCCCACCACCCCGCTCGGCAAGGCCAACCCGCAGGGCGCGCCGCTGGAGTACCACATCCGGCTGCTGCAGACCTACCGGGGCACCCTGGAGGAGTTCGGCCTCTCCTCCCCGCCCGGGTACGGCCCGGCGGGCCCCGGCAAGGCGGTCTTCTCGGTGAGCTCCTTCATGGACTCGCTGACCGGCTGAGGACCCGCCCCGGTGGTGCGGGCCGCGACGCCCGCACCACCGGCCGCCGTCAGCCCGCGTGCTGCGGGCGGACGGTGAGGATCTGCTCGGCCCGGCCCAGCGGCCCGCGGACGTCGTGCAGCACGGTGCTGGTGACGCCGTGCCCGGCCGGGCCGAAGCTGACGCTGGTGTCCAGGCCGGTCCAGCCGCCCTCGGGGCGGCGGTGGAAGTGGATCGTCAGGTCGGTGTTGGGGAACATCCACTCGGTGGGGCTCTGCCGCACGGCGATGCCGTTGGCGGTGTCCACCAGCATGACGAAGGAGGCGTGCGGGCCGCTGGGCTCCCCGGCGACCAGCTCGACCGGGGTGGAGAGCCAGGCGGCGGCGCGGCCCGGGGCGCTCTCCCGGCGGCGGACGTCGATCGAGGCGATGTAGCCGCCGCCCCAGACCCCGCGCATCGTCCAGGGCTCGAACTCCTCGGGCGCGGGCAGCGGCTCGTCGTGGGTGCCGGCGACGGCGGTGGTGTCCAGCTCGGCCAGGAACCAGGCGCGGGCCCGGACCACGGCGCGCCCGCCGATCGTCACGGTGGCCTCGACCAGCTCGATGGTGCGGCCGGGGCGGACGGTCTCCACCGTGATCTCGCACTCGTCGAGGGCGATCAGGCCGAGTATGTCGTAGCTGATCCGGGCCAGCGCCAGGCCGTCGGCGGGGCGGCCGGTCCCCTGCTGGTCGGCCCTTCGCTGGTCGGCCCGGTACCGGTCGATGGCGTGCACGATCAGGCCGCCGAGCGGGCTGAAGTGCTGCTCGTCGGGGTGCCAGGCGCCCTGCGCCTGCACGGTGGGCTTGTAGGTGTGGTCGCCGGTGCGCTGGTAGTAGCTGTCGGGCGCGGCGTTGGGGGTGGTCACGTGCGCTTCTCCTCGGGCCGGATCGCTGGCTGCCGGGCGGGCGCCGCCGGGGTACGACGGCGCCCGACCTCGGCGTTCAGGATCGTAAGGGGCCGAACCGCCCGCGCGGCGTCACGGGTGACGCATCCCACACCCCCGGGGGATCCGGCCGGTCAGTGCGCGGCGAGCGGGTAGTGGTCGGAGAGGTCGGTGTAGGTGTAGCTCTTGCCCCAACTGCTGACCGTCCAGGGCGCGCTGTGTACCCGGACCACCTCGTTGACGTACTGCTGCGGGCGGGCGTGGTCGGCCCGGTAGAGGACGTAGTCGAGGTCCTCCTTGGGCTCGCCCGGGTAGCGGTAGGCGGCGATGGAGTTGTCGACGGTGTCGAAGGAGTTCGGCCAGCCGGTGCGGGCGGAGGCCGGGGCGAGGTTGCCGTTGCTCAGCAGCGCCTGGTACTCGGAGCCGTGCGAGTCGATGTTGAGGTCGCCCGCGACCAGGACCGGCTCGTCGGCCGGGATCCGCTTGGCGTCCAGGAAGGCGCGCATCGCGGTGAGCTGCTTGGCCCGGATGTCCGCGGCCTGGCCGCTCGCGCAGCCGGAGTCGGTGGACTGGAGGTGGGTGCCGACCACGTGGGTGCGGCGGCCGTTGACGTCCAGCACGGCGTAGGCGAAGCCCTTGTTGGAGAACCAGTCCGAGCCGCAGGCGTCCTTGAAGACGTACTGCTCCTTGCGCAGGATCGGCCACTTGCTGAGCAGGGTGACGCCGCCGTCCTCGGGGGTGGTGGAGCTGTAGCTGCCGGAGGTGGCGTCCCAGCCGCTGGTGGAGCGGCCGACCACCGGCGTGTGGTACGGGTAGGCGGCCGAGGCCTTGGCGGTGAGCGCGTCGGAGGCCGCGTTGTCGAAGGCCTCCTCCAGCACGACCACGTCGTGGCCCTGGAAGAAGTCCGCCGAGGCGATGGCCTGCGCCCGGTACTGCTGGCCCCAGTTGGGGTAGAGCGAGGTGCTCATCAGGAAGGTGTTGTAGGTCAGCACGTCGAGCGGGGGCGCGGTCGTCGGGGCGGTCTCGGCCGAGGCCGGGGCGGCGCCGAGCACGGCGAGGACGGTGGCGGCGGCACCGGCGGCGAGGGTGCGGCGGACGGACGACAGGGGCATCGGGCCTCCAGGAGGGCATCGCGGGTGTTGTCGTGGACCCGTCGGGTCAAGGGATGTTGTGTATCCAACTCGGCTCCCCGCACGGCCCGCAAGACAGCGGGCGAGCATGTGATGAACTCGTCGGTAACACCCGCGTCGAGGGCCTGACGGGCGGTCACCGCCCCGCCCCTCCGTACCGCGTGCCGGGAGCGGCGGTCAGACTGTCCCCAGCACCACGGAAGAACGGACGGGGGAAGGCATGGCCCGCAGGAAGAAGCAGAAGAGGCCGCTCGCGGAGGGGGTGGTCCGGCCGCCGAAGCGGGTCCGCAGGCGCCCGGAGCCGCAGCTGTCGCCGAAGGCGGTCCGCCGGACGGCCTGGCCGGTCGGGGTGCTCACCCCGGTGCTGATGGTCGGCCTGGCCGTGCTCGGCAGCAACCCGGACTACGAACTCCCCTGCGGCATCCTGGCGTTCGTGGTGCTCTCGGCGGGCGTCATCGGGCTCGGCTTCGTCCGGCCCCGCGGCCTGGTCATCTGGCCGGCCGTCCTGTTCGGCGTGCTGCTGCTGGCGCTGCCGGCGGGGAGCATCCGGGCGCAGATCCTCACCGACCGCGGGGTGGAGACCGCGGTGGTGGTCACCGCGGCCCACAGCGCCAAGGACAGGAACGGCACCGTCAGCTGGACCTGCGACCTGCGCCGCGCCGACGGGCGGCCGCTGCCGCACGCCCGGGTCGGCGGCTTCGGCTGCTCGGCGTACGCCGTCGGCGACACCGAGAACGTCCTGGTCGACCCGGCGGGCTGGGCCCCGCCGGTCTCCCTGGACGAGGACCTCCCGTTCCGCCGCGGCGGCGTCTACGTCACCGCGGCGCTGGCTGTCCTGTGGGGCCTGCTCACCCTGGTCGCGGCGCGCCGCACCCTGCGGGATCCGGGCGCCGCGGCCGGTCAGCGGGGCAGCAGGTAGCGCACCAGGACGTCGGAGCCGGTGCCGTTCAGGGCGCCGAACAGCAGGGTGGTGCCGAACGCGTCCACCGCGGGCGCGAAGGACGGGCCGACGCCCTCGGCGACCCGCTCGACCAGGCCGGTCCTCAGGTCCCGCCGGAAGAGGTCCGGGGCGCCGTTGGTGTCGCCGGGCACCAGGCCGGCGTCGTCCGAGACGAAGTAGACCCAGCGGTCGTCCGCCGTCATGACGCCCGGCTGGGTGCCGGCGGGGGCCACCTCGGTGACCGCCCCGGTGCGCAGGTCGCGGGCGAGGAGCGCGACGCGGGTGGCGCCCTGGCCGGGCTCGAACACCCGGAACAGCGCGAACCGGCCGTCGGGGCTCAGCCGGCTCTGCCGCACGGCGTCCCGCAGGGTGCCGCTCGCGTCGACGCTCGCGCCCTCGATCCGGCCGGTGCGGGTGTCGTAGACGTAGAGCGGGAAGAGCTGGCGGGCGGGCGGCGGCTTCACGGCGGGCTGGGCGGGCCGGGCGGTCGGGCCGGTCCCGGCGGCCGGCAGCAGGTTGGCCGCCTTCGACCGGAACGCGACGGTCCGGCCGTCCGCGCTGAGCGAGGGCTCCACCGAGCCGCCGTCGGCGGGGGCGCCGCCCTGCCCGGTGCTGACCAGCCGGGTGCCGCCGGTCCGACGGTCCGTCAGGTAGACGTTGGCGGTGCCGGCCCCTGCCCCGGGGGCGAGGTCGGCGCGGTCCGAGGAGTAGGCGACGAAGCGGCCGTCGGCGCTGATCGCGGGGCTGACGGAGTTTCCGGCGCCGGTGCCGGCGGTGACCAGCTCGGTGCGGCCGGTCAGGCGGTCGCGGACGTAGACGTCGGTGCGGCCGCTGCCGTTCCCGGGGACGGCGTTGGCGGCGTCGCTGCTGAAGGCGACGTAGCGGCCGTCGGCACTGATCGCCGCCTGGCTGGTGGAGCCGTCCAGCTGGGCGCCGTCGTCGGCGAGGCTGACCCGCTCGGTGTGCCGCGTCCACAGGTCGCGGACGAAGACGTCGTAGAGGCGGTTGGTGTCCCCGGGCACCAGGTTCGAGGCCAGCGAGGTGAACAGGGCGTACCGGCCGTCGGCGCTCAGCCCGAGCGGCTCGGACCAGTCGTCGGCGGGCGCGCCGTCGGGGCTCACGTTCACCCGGACCGGGTCACCGCTCGCGGACGCGGATGCGGACGTGAGCGTGGCCGCGGGCTCGGGCCGCGCGTGGGCCGCCGGTGCCGCGGTGCCTGCCAGCAGCGCGGCCGCCAGGACACAGACCACCCGGAGCGTCGTCGTCTTCATGGGCTCCCCTCCCCTTGGATTCCTCGTGGATTCCCCCGCACTCCCCCATCCCCCAGGAGGAAGCCAACCCTCCGGTCGTGGCCACGGTCAACCCGACCACGCCCGAGACGGGTACGATCTCGCCAACTCCCCTCCACATCAGGCGTGTTCCCGCTCTTCCTTGCCGGTTCGGCAAAAACCCCTTGGCCGCGCGCGGCCACCGGTGCGAGGGTCCGGGAATGACCGTTGACGAACCCTTTGCCCTGCCGATGGCCCTGCCCGGCGGCCTGCTCCTGCGCGAGTCCCGGCCGGAGGACGAGGAGCGGATCGGCGCGCTGCTCACGGAGCGCGGCGACCCGGGGGACGCGCTCGACCACCGCCTGGTAGTCGAGGACCCGGACGCCGGCCGGTCGGCCAGCGCCGTGGTGGTCGACGGCGACCGGGTCGTCTCCACCGCCACCCTGCTGGACGAGGAGCTGCGCCTCGGCGGTGTCCGACTGCCCGCCGGGCAGGTCGACATGGTCGCCACCGACGGGGAGTACGAGGGCCGCGGCCTGGTCCGGGCCCTGCTGCGGTGGGCGCACGCACGCTCCGCCGCGCGCGGGCACGTGGTCCAGGTGATGATCGGAATCCCGTACTTCTACCGGCTGTTCGGCTACGAGTACGCGATCGACATCCCGGTCTCGCGGCCGCTGCTCACCGCCCCGCCCACCGTCGGCGCCGGGGACGCCCCCGCGCTGCGCACCGCCCGAGCGGCGGACCTGCCCGCCCTGGCCGCGCTCCAGGAGCAGGCGCAGCGCGGCTTCGACCTCGCGATGGGCCACGCCC
>NZ_LFVW01000179.1:0-19817 GCF_001182915.1 Kitasatospora sp. MY 5-36 | reverse complement strand
GGGCGCGGCCGGCCGCAGGAGGACGGCGCAGGCGAGGGCGGCCAGCAGGGCGAGCGAGGCCGACACGACCAGGCAGAGCTGGAGGCCGTCGAGGAAGGAGCCGCTGAGCGCGCTCAGGGCCGGCCTGGTGGCGGGGCCGAGGTCGAGCCCGGCGACGGCGCCGAGGCCCTGTTCCCGGGCGACGGCGAGGACGTGGCCGCCGGTCTCCGTGGGCACGCCGGCGTCGGTGAGGCGGCCGGGCAGGGCGTCGAGGGCGCGGGTGGTGAGCAGGGTGCCGAGGACGGCGGGGCCGAGGGCGCCGCCGAGCTGGCGGAAGGCGTTGTTGCCCGCCGCGGCCATGCCGGCCAGGTGGTGCGGTACGGAGGAGACCGCGGAGGCCGTCATCGGGGTGAGGACGGCGCCGATGCCGAGGCCGAGCAGGACCAGGCGCCAGGCGAGCGACCCGTACGAGGTGGCCGCGTCGACGCCGGTCAGCGACAGCAGCGAGCCCGCCATCACCACCAGACCGGTGGTGATCATGACCCGGGGGGACACCCGGTGCATCAGCCGTCCGACGGGGATGCCCGCGACCAGGGACGTCCCGGACACCAGGACCATCCGCAGTCCGGCCTCCCACGTGCTCAGGTGCTGCACCAGGCCGAAGTACAGGCTCAGGACGAAGAAGAAGCCGATCAGCCCCAGGAAGCTGATCATGGCGACCAGTGACGTGGCGGAGAAGGCGGGGCTGCGGAACAGGGCCAGGTCGAGCATCGGGCTGTCGCTGCGGCGCTCCACGAGGACGAACGCGACGGCGCTCACGGCGCCGATCACCAGGGCCGCCACCACGGAGGGCGTGCCGAAGCCGTCGGCGCCGCCCTCGATCACGCCGTAGACGACGGCGGTGACCGTGACGGCCGCGCTGATCTGCCCGGGCCAGTCGAGCCGCCGGCCGTGCGGCGCCCGGGAGTCGGGCAGCAGGAAGGCCGCGACGACCAGTACGACCAGGGACACCGGGATCGGCAGGAGGAAGATCCAGCGCACCGCGACGTGCTGCTGCAGCAGCCCGGCGATCAGCGGTCCCATGGCCAACGAGGCCAGCATGGACATCGCCCACAGGCCGATGAACCTCCCGCGCTCCCGGTGGTCGGGGACGGCGTGGCTGATCAGGGCCAGCGTGGTGGGCAGCAGGGCCGCCGCACCCAGTCCGGAGGCCGCCTGCCCGACCCACAGCAGCTGCACCGAGTCCGCGGTCAGCGAGACGGCCGCGCCCAGGGCGCAGAAGGCCATGCCCGCCTGGAACACCGGCTTGCGGCCGTGGACGTCGCCCCACACCCCGGTGGTCAGGATCAGCGCGGCCATCGGCAGCACGAACGCGTCCGAGACCCAGGACAGTTGGGAGGTCGAGGCGCCCAGCACCCGCTGGAGCGCCGGGAGGCTCACGGACACGGTGGTCACGGGGAGGTAGGCGACGAAGACGCCCAGGCAGGCCATGACGAGCGTGACGCCTCGTCCGGCCACGGGGCGCTGCACCGTTGCGGAGTTCACGGGGTGGTTCCTTCGACTGCGGGATGCCGCGCGGGCACCGGTTGCTGGGGGCACCGCAAAGCTTCGGCCCCACGGGCGGGGAATCCCCAAGCGATCCCGGTAGACGTACCGGAACCTCCGTTCCGGCCCGCGCCTGTGTCAGGATTCCTCCGTGCCTGACGATCTGGACCGCAAAATCATCCACGGGCTCTACAGCGCCCCCCGGGTCTCCTTCCGCCGCCTCGGCGAGGTCGTGGGGGTGTCCGAACAGACCGTGGCCCGCCGCTACAACGCGCTGCGGCGCGGCGGGATCCTGCGCGTCATCGGGCAGCGGAGCCCGTCCGCCCACGGGCAGGCGGAGTGGGTCGCGCGGCTGCGCTGCCGCCCGGAGGCCGTGGGGCCCGTCGCCGACTCCCTGGCCCGCAGGCCCGAGGTCGGCTACGCCAGCATCGCCTCCGGCGGGTCGGAGATCATCTGCACCATCCGCTCGGCCGCCGGCACCGGGCGCGACGACGTCCTGCTGCGGCAGCTCCCGCGCGCCGCCTCGGTCCTCGACATGAGCGTCGACCTCCTCCTGCACGCGTTCGGCGCCCCGGACGCGGTCGGCTGGGCCGGCGGGGAGCGCTCCCTGACCGACGAGCAGGTGCGACTGCTGACGGCGGAGCGTCCCGTGGCCGCCGGGCCGCCGCTCGCCCCGGCCGACGAGGACCTCCCGCTCTTCGAAGCCCTGGCGGAGGACGGCCGCGCCTCCCACACCCGCCTGGCGGAGGTCACCGGCTGGTCCACGCCCCGGGTCGCCCGCCGGCTGGAGGCCCTGGAGGCCTCCGGCTCCCTCGCCTACGGCATCGACATCCTGCCGGAGCGCCTCGGCTACGAGCTCAACGCCGTCCTCTGGCTCCAGGTCGACCTGCCCGGACTCGACCGGATCGGCGAGGAGCTCGGCCGGCACGAGGAATGCGCCTTCGTCGCGGCGACCAGTGGCAGGCACAACCTCATGGCCGTCGTCATCTGCCGGGACACCCCCGACTTCTACCGCTACCTCAGCGGCCGCCTGGCCCGCATCGAGGGCATCAGGGGCTACGAGATCAGCATCCGCGTCCGCCGCCTCAAGCAGTCCGTGTCCCTGATCCACCACGGACGGCTGATCCACCCCCCGCTGGGCTGACGCGGGCGCACCGAGGAACGGGCCCGGACGCCTCGCGCGCCCGGACCCGCCCGAAGGCCACCCGTCAGTGCGCGGCTGCCTCCCAGTTCGGGCCGACACCGACCGAGACGTCCAGCGGGGCGCGCAGCGGGTAGGCGCCCGCCATCTGCTCGCGGACGACGGCCTCGACCCGCTCGCGCTCGCCGGGGGCCAGCTCCAGCACGATTTCGTCGTGCACCTGGAGCAGCATCCGGGAGGTGAGGCCGGCCGCGCGCAGCGCCTCGTCGACCCGGAGCATGGCGATCTTGACGATGTCGGCGGCCGAGCCCTGGATCGGGGCGTTGAGGGCCATCCGCTCGGCCATCTCGCGGCGCTGGCGGTTGTCGCTGTTGAGGTCCGGCAGGTAGCGGCGGCGGCCGAGGAGGGTCTCGGTGTAGCCGGTGGCCCGGGCCTCGTCGACGACCCGGCGCAGGTAGTCCCGGACGCCGCCGAAGCGCTCGAAGTAGGTGTCCATCAGGCCCTGGGCCTCGGTCGGCTTGATGCCGAGCTGCTGCGAGAGCCCGTACGCGGACAGCCCGTACGCCAGGCCGTAGGACATCGCCTTGATCTTGCGGCGCATCTCGGCGTCCACCGCGGCGCCCGGCACCTCGAAGACCTGGGAGGCGACGGTGGTGTGCAGGTCCTCGCCGGAGGCGAAGGCCTCCAGCAGCGCCTCGTCCTCGGACAGGTGCGCCATGATCCGCAGTTCGATCTGCGAGTAGTCGGCGGTGAGCAGCGACTCGTAGCCCTCGCCGACGATGAAGGCGCGGCGGATCGCCCGGCCCTCCTCGGTGCGGACCGGGATGTTCTGCAGGTTCGGGTCCTGCGAGGAGAGCCGGCCGGTGGCGGCGACCATCTGGTTGAAGGTGGTGTGGATCCGGCCCTTGGGCGAGACGGTCTTGAGCAGGCCCTCGACGGTGGTGCGCAGCTTGGCCTGGTCGCGGTGGCGCAGCAGGATGACCGGCAGTTCGTTGTCGGTCTGGGTGGCCAGCCAGGTGAGCGCGTCGGCGTCGGTGGTGTAGCCGGTCTTGATCTTCTTGGTCTTGGGGAGCGCGAGCTCGCCGAAGAGGATCTCCTGGAGCTGCTTGGGCGAGCCGAGGTTGAACTCGCGGCCGGCGGCGGCGTGCGCCTCCTCCACCACGCGCTGGATCTCGGCGGCGAACTGCGCCTCCAGCCGGGTGAGCCACTCGCGGTCGGCGGCGATGCCGTAGCGCTCCATGCGGGCGAGCAGGGCGGCGATGGGCAGTTCCATGTCGCGCGTCAGCTCGACGGCGCCGACCTCGGCGAGGCGGGTGTCGAAGAGCGCGGCGAGGTCGAGCACGGCGCGGGCCTGGAGCATCAGCGACCGGGCGGCGGCCGTCTCGTCCTCCTCCGGCGCGTCGAAGGAGAGTTGGCCGCTCTCGGTGGCGGGGGCCGGGGTGAGCGAGCGGCCCAGGTACTCCTCGGCGAGCACCTCCAGGGTGAAGGTGCGGCGGCCGGGCTTGATCAGGTAGGCGGCGAGCGCGGTGTCGGCGACGACGCCGTCGATCGTCCAGCCGCGCTCGGCGAAGGCGCGCATGACGTGCTTGGCGATGTGCAGGGCCTTGGGGGCGGCGGCGTCGGCGAGCCAGCCGGCGAAGGCCCGCTCGTCCTCCTCGGCGAGCAGCGCCGGGTCGAACCAGGCGGCCGTCTCTCCCGCGGCGAGGGCGACTTCGGTGACCTCGCCGGTGCCGAGCGCCCACTGGTAGACGGCGGCGAGGGCGACGGTGGTCTTGCCGTCGGAGGCGTGCTCGGCCAGCCAGGCGGCCAGGGTGCCCGGGTCGGTGAGGAGTTCGCCGTCCACCTCGACGCCGGGGGCGAGCTCGGCCTCGGCGGCGTCCGAGCCGGTGGACGGGTCGATGCCGAAGACGCGGTCGCGGAAGTTGGCGTTGCGGAACTCCAGCGACTCCATCAGGGTGCCGACGGCGTCCTTGTCGAACGGCTTGCGGTCCAGGTCGGTGACGCCGAGCGGGAGTTCGACGTCGCGGACCAGCTCGGTGAGCACCCGGTTGCGCTTGACCGAGTCGAGGTGGTCGCGCAGCTTCTCGCCGATCTTGCCCTTGACCTCGTCGGCGCGGGCGACGAGTTCGTCGAAGGAGCCGAACTGGTTGACCCACTTGGCGGCCGTCTTCTCGCCGACGCCGGGGATGCCGGGCAGGTTGTCGGACGGGTCGCCGCGCAGGGCGGCGAGGTCCGGGTACTGGCGCGGGGTGACGCCGTACTTCTCGGCGACCTTCTCCGGGGTGTAACGGGTGAGCTCGGAGACGCCCTTGGTCGGGTAGAGCACGGTGACGTGGTCGGTGACCAGCTGGAGCGAGTCGCGGTCGCCGGTGACGATGTCGACGTCGTAGCCGGCCGCCTCGGCGGCGGTGGCCAGGGTGGCGATGATGTCGTCGGCCTCGAAGCCCTCGGCCGTCAGCCGGGGGACGTGCATGGCGTCGAGCAGTTCCCCGATCAGGCCGACCTGGCTCTTGAACTCGTCCGGCGTCTTGGCGCGGTTGGCCTTGTAGTCGGGGAACTCGACGGAGCGGAACGTCTGCCGGGAGAGGTCGAAGGCGACGGCGAGGTGGGTGGGCTGCTCGTCCCGGACGGTGTTGGCGAGCATCGAGGCGAAGCCGTAGACCGCGTTGGTGGGCTGGCCGGTGGAGGTGTTGAAGTTCTCCACGGGCAGGGCGTAGAAGGCCCGGTAGGCCATCGAGTGCCCGTCGAGCAGCATCAGCCGGGGCCGCGGGCCGGCCCCGCCGCCACCCGTCGCGCCCTTGTCCGTACTCTGCGTAGCCACGTCAACGTCCGTTCCTGCCGATTCCACTACCGGCCACCGATCCTATGGCCCGGCACCGACAAAAAGGACGCCGCGCCGGTCCGGCCACCGCTGCTACCTATGAGTAGGACGGTCGTACGATCACAGGCGGCACACCCCCGAGCGGCAGGAGTTCCCCCATGACCGACGCGGTCCCCGACACCGCCCCCGAGACCGTCCCCGGCACCGCCCCCGACAGCGCGCACGACGGCACGCCCGTCCTGAACGTCCCGCAGGACGTGCTGGACCACTTCGCCAAGCTCGGCGTGAACGCGCAGACCTTCTCCGGCGGCCACCTCAGCGAGAAGCTCGGCATCCGGATCGTCGAGGCCTCCGGCGACCGCGTGGTCGGCACCATGCCGGTGGAGGGCAACCAGCAGCCGTACGGGCTGCTGCACGGCGGCGCGTCGGCGGCGCTGGCCGAGACGCTGGGCTCGATCGGGGCGATGCTGCACGCCGGCCCCGGCCGCTACGCGGTCGGCGTGGACCTCAACGCCACCCACCACCGCTCGGCCACCTCCGGGCTGGTGACCGGGGTGGCGACGGCCGTGTTCAAGGGCCGCACCGCCGCCACCTACGAGATCGCGATCACCGACGACACCGGCCGGCGGATCACCAGCTGCCGGCTGACCTGCATGCTGCGCGACCTCTGACCGAACTCCGAGGCGTGACAACGTCCGCACAGCGGACCGGAGTTCACTCCGGACAACATCAAGTCCCTTTTCCGCCCCCTTGTTTGACCTTCCGCCACCTTGGGCAGGCGTTGGTCTGGACAAGGGGGCGTTCACATGTCCGGGCGCGGTCGGCACACATCCCGCGCTCGTAACGCTGCGTAACAAGTAGGAAATCCGATCAATTGCCGGTTCCGAGGCCTTCAGGCGCCCCGGGACCACTCGGCCGCGCCCCCGTTGTCCGCAATGCGGACGCTCAAGGTCGGAAGCAGGGCATCGGACACGAGCGTCCGATAATCGGCGCTGCCAGCTGCAACCCCCATTTCTGGGCCTTACATCGCCCTACCAGCGCGTAAACGCCCGCCATCTCGGGATCGATCGAACCGGAACGACCACATGGTGAGACAAATACTCCGTGTGCTCATAACAAGAGAATCACAGCCTGCGCCCAGTACTGCCCGAGTCGCCCAAGGGCATCTAGAGTCACGGCCAGTCACCGCGCCATTCGATTGGGCCAGGCCCTCCGCGCACTCCGGCTCCCGCCACTCCGGCGCGGGCGCCTCCTGAACCGAAGGGGACCCTCGTGCGTCACCGTTCAGCAGTTGTCGTGAGCATTGCCGTTATCGGTGCCCTCAGCCTCAGCGCCTGCGGCTCCCGCGGAGAGAAGAAGGCCGACGGCGGCAACTCCAACTCCGGCTCCACCACCGTCGTCATCGGCGTCGACTCCCCGCTCACCGGCGACCTCTCCGCCCTCGGCCTCGGCATCCGCAACTCCGCCGACCTCGCGATCAAGAAGGCCAACGAGACCAACGAGGTCCCCGGCGTCAAGTTCGAGATCAAGGCCCTCGACGACACCGGCAAGCCCGCCCCCGGCCAGCAGAACGCCACCCAGCTGGTCGGCGACCCCAAGGTCCTCGGCGTCGTCGGCCCGCTCAACTCCAGTGTGTCGCAGTCGATGCAGCAGATCTTCGACGACGCCAGCCTGGTCCAGGTCTCCCCCGCCAACACCGGCGTCGCCCTCAGCCAGGGCGAGAAGTGGGCCAGCGGCGAGAAGAAGCGCCCGTTCACGTCCTACTTCCGCACCGCCACCACCGACGCCGTCCAGGGCCCGTTCGCCGCCCAGTTCCTCTACAACGACGCCAAGAAGACCAAGGTCTTCCTGATCGACGACCAGAAGACCTACGGCGCGGGCCTGGCCGGCACCTTCAAGGGCGAGTTCACCAAGCTCGGCGGCCAGCTCGTCGGCGAGGAGCACGTCAACCCCGACGACCGCGACTTCGCCGCCATCGTCACCAAGGTCAAGAGCTCCGGCGCCGAAGCCGTCTACTACGGCGGCGAGTACCCCGCGGCCGGCCCGCTCTCCCTCCAGCTCAAGGAAGCCAACGTCAACATCCCGCTGATGGGCGGCGACGGCATCCAGAGCGGCGACTTCATCAAGCTCAACCCCAAGAGCCAGGGCGACTACGCCACCGCCGTCGGCCTGCCGGTCGAGAGCCTGGACACCGCCAAGAAGTTCATCGCCGACTACAAGGCGGCCGGCTACAAGGACGCCTACGAGACCTACGGCGGCTACTCGTACGACAGCGCCTGGGCCATCATCCAGGGCGTCAAGCAGGCCGTGAAGGACAACAACGGCAAGGTCCCCGACCGCAAGGCCGTCCGCGACGCCGTCCAGAAGGTCAGCTTCGCCGGCGTGACCGGCACCGTCTCCTTCGACGAGTTCGGCGACACCACCAACAAGCAGCTCACCGTCTACACCGTCAAGGACGGCAAGTGGGCCGTGGAGAAGTCCGGCACCTTCAAGGGCTGACACCCAGTCACCACCATTACCACAGGCGCCACTTCACCACCACCACGCGCGGGGGCGCCACGAGTGCCCCCGCGCGCACCCACATCCACCACCCACGCGGACACCCCGAACGCACTACGGAGGCCCAGCGGTGCACGACCTACCGCAGCAGCTGGCCAACGGCCTGATCCTCGGAGCCCTCTACGGGCTCGTCGCGATCGGCTACACGATGGTCTACGGCATCGTCCAGCTCATCAACTTCGCCCACGGCGAGATCGTCATGGTCGGCGGCTTCGGCGCCCTGACCGCCTACCTCGCCCTCCCCGGCGGCACCACCCTGTGGCTGGCCCTGCCGCTCATGCTGATCGCCGGCATCCTGGTCTCCACCCTCACCGCCGTCGCCGCCGAGCGCTTCGCCTACCGCCCGCTGCGCAACGCCCCACGGCTCGCCCCGCTGATCACCGCGATCGGGCTGTCCATCCTGCTCCAGCAGCTCGTCTTCTCCTTCTACCCGGACGCCAAGAAGGCCCGGGTCTTCCCCAAGATCCCCGGCGACCCGTTCAGCCTCGGCTCCGTCACCATCCAGCGCAGCGACCTCTTCCTGATCATCGCCGCCCCGCTGTGCATGCTCGCCCTCGGCTGGTTCGTCACCCGCACCCGCTCCGGGCGCGCCATGCAGGCCACCAGCCAGGACCCGGACACCGCCAAGCTGATGGGCATCGACACCGACCGCATCATCGTCATGGCCTTCGCCATCGGCGCCGCGTTCGCCGCCGTCGCCGCCGTCGCCTACGGGCTGCGCAGCGGCCAGGTCGACTTCCGGATGGGCTTCATCCTCGGCCTCAAGGCCTTCACCGCCGCCGTCCTCGGCGGCATCGGCAACATCTACGGCGCCATGCTCGGCGGCCTCGCCCTCGGCCTCGCCGAAGCCCTCGCCACCGGCTACATCCAGCACCTGCCCGGCATGCACCTCTTCGGGGGCGGCGCCTGGAAGGACGTCTGGGCCTTCGTTCTCCTCATCCTCGTCCTCCTGATCCGGCCCCAGGGCCTGCTCGGCGAGCGCGTCGCGGACAGGGCGTGACCACCATGACCACCACCCACACCGAGACGACCCCGGTCATCCCGCTGCCGGCCCGCGCCGCCGCCGCCGTCACCGGACTCGGCGCCCTCGCCACCGCCGCCTCCGCCGCCATGTCCTGGACCTGGACCTCCGACTTCCCCGGCGACCTCACCTACTACGGCTCCCCGGCCGGCCTCCAGTGGCTCGCCCTCGCCGCCGGCCTGCTCACCCTGGTCCTGCTGCTCGCCGCCCAGGGCGTCCCCGGCCTGCGCTGGGCCGCCCCCACCCGCAGCAACAACGCCGTCCTGTACGCCGCCACCGGCGCCCTCACCGTCGCCGTCTACGCGGTCGCCGCCATCTCCTCCGAGCTCGGCGGCCTCGCCAACCTCGAACCCGGCGGCTGGGTGCTCGCCGCGGGCGGCCTGCTCGCCGTCCTCGGCGCCCTCGGCCTGCCCCTCGACCGCCGCACCGCCGTACCGCTGCGGATCCTCGACAGGCGCCTCTTCCTGCTCGTCCCGGTCGCCCCCGCCGCCTGGTTCGGCGCCCACGCCATCCCCGGCGACAAGCCGGTGGCCCCGGTCATGACCGCCCTGTCCGGCGGCCTCGCCATCGCGGCCGGCGTCGTCCTGCTGCTCCAGCTCGGCCACCTCGCCAACAGCGGGCTGCGGCTGGGCCGGATCGACCGCCCGCTGGCCGCGCCGCGGGCCCTCCCCTCCTGGGTCGAGGTGCTGCTGATCGTCCTCGCCTTCGGGACCGGACTGTTCGCGATCACCTTCGGCATCGACACCGAGTACGGCGAACTCTTCACCGGCTACCTGCTGTTCGTCGCCCTCGCCGTCCCCGCCCTGACCAGGTCCGGCCTGCTCGCCCGGCTGCGCGCGCTGACCGTCAAGCACCGCCCGGTCACCACCGGCGCCGCCTTCGCCGCCGCCGCCGGCTTCCCGTTCACCCAGACCAGCGACCAGTACACCTCGGTCGCCACCAACATCCTGATCTTCGCCACCGTCGCCCTCGGCCTCAACATCGTCGTCGGCCTGGCCGGCCTGCTCGACCTCGGGTACGTCGCCTTCCTCGGCGTCGGCGCCTACGCCGCCGCCCTGGTCTCCGGCTCCCCCGCCTCGCCCATCCACGTCCAGTTCCCGTTCTGGGCCGCGATGCTCACCGGCGCCGTCGTCTCGATGGTCTTCGGCGTCCTGATCGGCGCCCCCACCCTGCGGCTGCGCGGCGACTACCTCGCCATCGTCACCCTCGGGTTCGGCGAGATCTTCCGCATCACCATGCTCAACCTCAACGGCACCACCGGCCCCAAGGTCACCAACGGCTCCAACGGCATCCCGCGCATCCCGGACCTGCAGATCCTCGGCTTCGACCTCGGCAAGCCGCACACCGTGGCCGGCGTCGAACTCGGCCGCTTCTCCAACTACTACCTGCTGATGCTGCTGGTCACCGCTCTGGTCGTGCTGGTCTTCGCCCGGGTCGGCAACTCCCGCATCGGCCGCGCCTGGGTCGCCATCCGCGAGGACGAGACCGCCGCCGAGGCCATGGGCATCAACGGCTTCCGGCTCAAGCTGCTCGCCTTCGCCCTCGGCGCCCTGCTGGCCGGCCTGGCCGGCACCGTCCAGGCCCACGTCAGCTACACCGTCACCCCCGACCAGTACACCTTCGCCGAGGCCCTCCCGCCGAACTCCGCCTTCCTGCTCGCCGCCGTCATCCTCGGCGGCATGGGCACCATCAGCGGCCCGCTGGCCGGCGCCACCCTGCTCTTCCTCATCCCGAAGAAGCTCGAGTTCCTCGCCGACTACCAGCTCCTCGCCTTCGGCGCCGCCCTCATCGTCCTGATGCGGGTCCGCCCCGAGGGCCTCATCCCCAACCGGCGCCGCCAGCTGGAGTTCCACGAGGCCGCCGTCCCGGCCCAGGCCGCCGGCGAGCCGACCGCACTCACCAAGTCAGGGGCGTGACCGACCCGATGACCACCACCACCGCCGCACCCCTGCTCGAAGTCACCGGCGTCACCATGCGCTTCGGCGGCCTCACCGCGGTCAACGACGTCTCCCTGACCGTCGGCGAGGGCGAGATCATCGGTCTGATCGGCCCCAACGGCGCCGGCAAGACCACCTTCTTCAACTGCCTCACCGGCCTGTACGTCCCCACCGAGGGCGCCGTCCGCTACCGCGACACCCTGCTGCCGCCCAAGCCCCACCTCGTCACCCAGGCCGGCATCGCCCGCACCTTCCAGAACATCCGGCTGTTCGCCAACATGACCGTCCTGGAGAACGTCCTGGTCGGCCGGCACACCCGCACCAAGGAGGGCATCTTCTCCGCCATCCTGCGCGGCCCCGGCTACCACCGCGCCGAGGCCGAGAGCCGCGAGAAGGCCATGGAACTCCTGATGTTCACCGGCCTCGCCGAGAAGGCCGACCACCTCGCCCGCAACCTCCCGTACGGCGAGCAGCGCAAGCTGGAGATCGCCCGCGCCCTCGCCTCCGAACCCGGCCTGCTGCTGCTCGACGAACCCACCGCCGGCATGAACCCCCAGGAGACCCGGGCCGCCGAGGAACTCGTCTTCGCGATCCGCGACAAGGGGATCTCCGTCCTCGTCATCGAGCACGACATGCGCTTCATCTTCAACCTCTGCGACCGCACCGCGGTGCTCGTCCAGGGCCAGAAGATCGTCGAGGGCGACCGCGAGACCGTCCAGAACGACGAACGCGTCATCACCGCCTACCTGGGCGCCCCGCTCGAAGGCACCACCCCCGCCGTTACGGAGTCCGACCAGTGACCGCACTTCTCGAGGTCGAGGACCTCCGCGTCGCCTACGGCAAGATCGAAGCCGTCAAGGGCATCAGCTTCACCGTCGAACAGGGCGAGGTCACCACCCTCATCGGCACCAACGGCGCCGGCAAGACCACCACCCTGCGCACCCTGTCCGGCCTGCTCAAGCCCACCGCCGGACGGATCACCTTCGACGGCCAGGACCTCTCGGCCGTCCCCGCCCACAGGATCGTCGCCCTCGGCCTCGCCCACTCCCCCGAGGGACGGCACATCTTCCCCCGGATGACCATCGAGGAGAACCTCCTCCTCGGCGCCTTCCTGCGCACCGACGCGGCCGGCATCACCGCGGACGTCGAACGGGCCTACACCCTGTTCCCGATCCTCGGCGAACGCCGCCGCCAGGCCGCCGGCACGCTCTCCGGCGGCGAGCAGCAGATGCTCGCGATGGGACGGGCCCTGATGTCCCGGCCCAAGCTGCTCATGCTGGACGAGCCCTCCATGGGGCTCTCCCCGCTGATGATGCAGAAGATCATGTCCACCATCGTGGAACTGAAGTCCTCCGGTACGACCATCCTCCTGGTCGAGCAGAACGCCCAGGCGGCCCTCTCCCTCTCCGACCGCGGCTACGTCATGGAGACCGGCCGCATCGTCCTCTCCGGAACGGGCGCCGACCTCCTGCACGACGAGTCCGTCCGCAAGGCCTACCTCGGCGAGGACTGAGCCCCTGCACGCGAAAGGGCCCGGCAGAAACGTTCTTCTGCCGGGCCCTTCCCGCACGCCTACTCGGGCTTGGCCTCTTCCGCCTTCTTGCGGTCCTGGGCCTCGCCCTCCTCGATGACCGCCTCGGCCACCGCCGCCATCGTCATCCGACGGTCCATCGACGTCTTCTGGATCCACCGGAAGGCCGCCGGCTCGTTCAGCCCGAACTTGGTCTGCAGCACGCCCTTCGCCCGGTCCACCAGCTTCCGGGTCTCCAACCGCTGGCTGAGATCCCCGATCTCCTTCTCCAGCGCCCGCATCTCGGCGTACCGGGACACCGCCATCTCGATCGCCGGCACCAGGTCCGACTTCGAGAACGGCTTGACGATGTACGCCATCGCCCCCGCGTCCCGCGCCCGGTCCACCAGCTCCCGCTGCGAGAACGCCGTCAGCATCAGCACCGGCGCCAGGTGCTTGTCGTGGATCTGCTCGGCCGCGGACAACCCGTCCAGCACCGGCATCTTCACGTCGAAGATCGCCAGATCCGGCTTCAGCTCCTCCACGAGGCGCACCGCCGTCTCCCCGTCGCCGGCCTCACCGACGACGGTGTACCCCTCCTCCTCCAGCATCTCCTTCAGATCGAGACGGATCAGCGCCTCGTCCTCGGCGATCACAATCCGGGTGATCTGGGGCGTATCGGTCTCAAGCGGCTGCGCCTGCTCGTCGGCGGTGCTCACGGGGCTCCTAGTTCCGGCGGGGTACTGCATGCACGAGGGTACCTAGACACGGTATGTTTGAACCCAGCAGGGTCGGGGGGCAACCTTCGAATCTGTGGATGCCCCGGTAGCCCAGAGGTGAGAGGCACGGCGCTCAAACCGCCGACAGCGTGGGTTCGAATCCCACCCGGGGTACTTTTCCTTCGATTCGCAAGCCACTTAGGCCAGCCTAATCATTTGTGATCTTCATTCATTCGAGTGGAATCCATCGCGTTCCCCTGCATGTTCAGCACATGGTGCCCAAGATCACCCGTATGGCCGTTCGATCCACACGTGCGGAAGCCGTTCTCCTGCTCCGCCAAGGTGTCCGCAACTCCGAGGTATCTCGCCGTCTCGGCGTCCCGACAGGCACGGTCTCGTGGTGGAAGCACCAAGACCTCGCCAAGCGCAACAACCTCCCCGGCCGCAAGCGATCCGCGTGTATGCATTGCTATGGCGATCAGCTCAACCGCCCCGCGTATGCCTACCTGCTGGGCCTCTACCTCGGCGACGGCCACATCCTTCTCCCAAACGAGTACCGAAGGACCCAGAGCCTCCAGATCACCTGCGACGACAAGTGGCCCGGCATCATGGAATCCGTCGAACAGGCCATGCGCCAGGTCCTTCCCAACAACAAGCCTTGCCGGATACGACGCACCGGATGCCATGACGTCAAGGTCTATTCGAATCACCTGACCTGTCACTTCCCCCAGCACGGCCCCGGCAAGAAGCACGAACGCACCATAGCCTTGGAGCCCTGGCAGCAGGAGATCGTCGATGCCCACCCCTGGGAGTTCCTGCGCGGCCTGATCTACTCCGACGGGTGCCGCATCACCAACTGGGCCACCCGCACCAAGAACGGCGTCGCCAGCCGCTACGAGTACCCCCGCTACTTTTTCACCAACACCTCGACCGACATCATCGGCCTCTTCACCGCCACCCTCGACGCCGTCGGCGTCCAGTGGAAGGCCTCGATCCCCCGCCCCACCGGCCAGGTCAACATCTCCGTCGCGCGCAAGGATTCCGTCGCCCTGATGGACGCCCACATCGGCCCCAAGCACTGACGGCGACATGTACGACCTCGCCACGCGGCAGCGCGCGCTCGACCTCCACGCGTCCGGGCTGACCTTCAGCCAGGTCAGCCGAGCGACCGGCATATCCCGGTCCTCGATCCGCGAGTGGGCCTCCGGCGCCGTACCCAGCCCGCGCATGACCGCCGAGTGCCCGCTCCGAGACGGCCGGCTCGGCCCCTCTCACCCGCCCTCGAACTACGCCTACCTGCTCGGTCTCTACCTCGGCGACGGCTGCATCAGCGCGGGCCGCCGCGAGGTCTACGCCCTCCGCATCGCCTGCTGCGACGGGTGGCCCGGCCTCATCGACGAGTGCGAGCGAGCCGTCTCGGCCGTCATGCCGCACAACAAGGTCAACCGTGTCCGTGCCCCCGGCTGCACCAGCGTCGTCAGCACCAGCAAGCACTGGCCCTGCCTCTTCCCCCAACACGGCCCAGGGCCGAAGCATCTGCGGCGCATCTCCCTCGCGCCCTGGCAGCAGGAGATCGTGGACGCCCACCCCTGGGAGTTCTTGCGCGGCCTGATCCATTCCGACGGCTGCCGCATCACCAATTGGGCAACCCGAACGGTCGGCGGCGTCAAGAAGCGCTACGAGTACCCTCGTTACTTCTTCACGAACACCTCAGCCGACATCATCGGCCTCTTCACCGCCACCCTCGACGCCGTCGGCGTCCGCTGGAAGCCCGGTTCCCGGTCCAACGGAGGATTCAACGTCTCCGTCGCCCGCAGGGACTCCGTCGCCCTGATGGACGCCCGCATCGGCCCCAAGTACTGACGGCGGCGCGGCCCTGCGGGGCCGCGCCGCCGAGGGGCCTCAGGCGTCCAGCGTCCCCACGTGGTGGACGCGGACGAGGTTGGTGGAGCCGGCCAGGCCGGGGGGTGAGCCGGCGGTGATGACGACGATGTCGCCCTTCTGGCAGCGGCCGAGGGAGAGGAGGGCCGCGTCGACCTGTTCGACCATCTGGTCGGTGGTCGGGGCGAACGGGCCGAGGAAGGTCTCCACGCCCCAGGTGAGGGCGAGTTGGCTGCGTACGGCCGGTTCGTAGGTGAAGGCGAGGACGGGGATGGGCGAGCGGTAGCGGGTGAGCCGGCGGGCGGTGTCGCCGGACTGGGTGAAGGCGATCAGGTACTTGGCGTGCAGGAAGTCGCCGATCTCGGCGGCCGCGCGGGCGACGGCGCCGCCCTGGGTGCGCGGCTTGTTGCCGGTGGTGAGCGGCGGGAGGCCGGCGGCCAGGATGTCGTTCTCGGCGGCCTCGACGATCCGGGCCATGGTCTTGACCGTCTCGACGGGGTACTTGCCGACCGAGGTCTCGCCGGAGAGCATCACCGCGTCCGTCCCGTCGAGGACGGCGTTGGCGACGTCGGAGGCCTCGGCGCGGGTCGGCCGGGAGGTGTTGATCATCGAGTCGAGCATCTGGGTCGCGACGATGACCGGCTTGGCGTTGCGGCGGGCGAGCTTGATGGCGCGCTTCTGGACCAGCGGGACCTGTTCGAGGGGCATCTCCACGCCCAGGTCGCCGCGGGCCACCATGATCCCGTCGAAGGCGTCGACGACGGACTCCAGGTTGTCCACCGCCTGCGGCTTCTCGATCTTGGCGATGACCGGGACGTGCCGCCCCTCCTCCGCCATGATCCGGTGGACGTCCTCGATGTCCCGTCCGCTGCGGACGAACGAGAGCGCGATGAGGTCGGCCCCGGTCCGCAGTGCCCACCGCAGGTCGGCGACGTCCTTGTCGCTGAGTGCGGGGACGGAGACGGAGACGCCGGGGAGGTTGAGGCCCTTGTGGTCGGAGACCAGGCCGCCCTCGATGACGAGGCACCGTACGTGCGGCCCGTCGACGGCGACGACCTCCAGGGTGACCCGGCCGTCGTCGACCAGGATGCGCTCCCCGCGGCCGACGTCCCCGGCGAGCCCGGAGTAGGTGGTTCCGCAGCGGTCCTTGTCCCCCACGACGTCCTTGTCGGTGGAGATGGTGAACTCGTCGCCGCGTTCGAGAAGTACCGGCCCGTGGGCGAAGGTGTCGAGCCGGATCTTCGGGCCTTGAAGGTCGACGAGGACGCCGACGCTGCGGCCGGTCTCGTCGGCGGCCTTGCGGACGCGGCGGTAGCGTTCCTCGTGCTCGGCGTGCAGGCCGTGGCTGAGGTTCAGTCGGGCGATGTCCATCCCGGCGTCGACCAGGGATTTGATCTGGTCGTACGAGTCGGTGGCGGGCCCGAGGGTACAGACGATTTTTGCTCGGCGCATAGTGCTGAGACTAGGCATTACCGACGCGTAACCTCGACGCGGGTCCGGACTGCGGGATGACCGTTGCCGTAAGGCGAGTTGAACAATCTGACACATCCTCGGACCGCTGTGCGAACACCCTTCCCCACGCCCCTCCCGCGCTCCCTCCGCACGCCTCCCGCGCCGCCCGCTGCCGCGATGTCGATGCGATTCCGTGAAGGCCTGTTCACCCCTGGTTCATCGCCGCTTCCGCCCCCGCTCCCCGCCCGGCGGGACGCTCGTCACCCCCGGGTCGCGGCCCGGGCGTCCGGGCCACCACCCGGACGAAGGAGCGGGCGAGGGGGAGGCGTTCGGTATGCGACGCGCACTGGGGGTGGTCGCGGCCCTGGTCCTGCTGGGCGGGGTCGGCTACGCGCTGATCGACCACAACGGACCGGACACCAAGACGGTCACCGTCACCGGCCTGATCGGCTCGGAGAAGCGCGCCTTCTTCGAGAACGACGAGGTCAAGGCCGAGTTGGCGAAGCAGGGCCTGCTGGTCCGGGCGGACTCGACCGGCTCCTGGACGATGAGCGACCAGGCGGCCAAGACCCCGGGGCTGGACTTCGCCTTCCCGGCGAGCGCGGCACCGGCCCGGGAGATCCAGCGCATCTGGAAGCTGCAAGACTCCCCGCTGGTGCCGTTCTACTCGCCGCTGGTGATCGTGGCCCACCCGTCGGTGGCCGAGGTCCTGCAGAACAACAAGCTGGCCGAGCTGGACCCCGTCAGCGGCGTCTGGACCTTCCGGATGGACGAGTACGTCAACGCCCTGAAGGGCGGCCGCAGATGGGAGGGCCTGTCCGGCGCCGACAAGCACCCCGAGCTGTCCGGCCAGCTCTTCGTGACCACCACCGACCCGGAGAGTTCGTCCTCCGGCGCGATGTACCTCGCGCTGCTCTCCTACGTCGCCAACAACCACCAGGTGGTGTCGGACGACGCCGGCGTCGCCGCCGTCAAGGACGTCCTGCACACGGCGAACGCGCTGCAGGGCATCCAGAAGAGCAGCAGCGACGAGCCGTTCCGGGACTTCGGCGCGGGGATCGGCAACCCGCTGATCTTCGCGTACGAGTCGCAGGCCGCCACCCTGGCGCTGCAGAACAAGCCGACCGGGGACATGGTGGTGCTGTACCCGGACACCACGGTCTACTCGGACCACACCCTCGTGGCCCACACCGACAGCGGCCGCAAGCTCGCCGACGTCCTCCAGAACGACGAGGTGCTGCGCAACCTGGAGGCCCGGTTCGGCCTGCGGCCGCAGGCCAAGCCGGAGGCCTTCGCGAACCTGATGCGGGAGAAGAAACCGACCTTCGCACCCGATCTGACCGCCGCCAGGATCAAGCAGGCGACCCTGCCCTCGCTGGACAACCTGCAGAAGCTGACCGCCGCGGCGAAGGGGACCAAGTGACCAACCCGACGAAACGCCGCGGCTGGCTCACGGCCGCGCTGGCCGCCGTGCTCGCCGCGGCCACCGCCTGCACCTCCACCGGCGGCGGCGACCCCGCCCCGAAGCCCACCGACCCGCCCGCCGAGACGGCCCGCCCCGGGGTGCTGCGCGTCCTGGCCGGCAGTGAACTCCAGGACCTGGCACCGGTCCTGGAGGACGCCCGGAAGGCCACCGGGGTGACCGTGCAGTTCTCCTGGACGGGCACCCTGGACGGCGCGGACACCGTCGCCTCGGGCCGGGCCGACGGCAAGTACGACGCCGTGTGGTTCCCGTCCAACCAGTACCTGCGGCTCGATCCGGCCGGGAAGTCCAAGCTGGTCTCGGAGACCCCGGTGATGGTGTCGCCGGTGGCGATCGGGGTGCGCTCCTCGGCGCTCGGCGAACTCGGCTGGGGCGACGGCTCGAAGGTCACCTGGGCGCAGGTCGGCGCCGCGGCCTCGGCCGGCAAGCTGCCGTACGGGATGGCCGACCCGTCCCGCTCCAACTCGGGCTTCTCCACCCTCGTCGCGGTGGCTTCGGCCTTCTCCGGCGCGGGCGCTGCGCTGACCGACGCGGACGTGCAGAAGGCCGGCCCGCAGCTGAAGGAGTTCTTCAAGGGCCAGAAGCTGACCTCGGGTTCGTCCGGCTGGCTGGCGCAGGCGTACACCCGGGCCGAGTCGGGCGTGGTGGGCGCGCTGGTGAACTACGAGTCGGTGCTGCTGTCGCTGAACCGGACGCTGTCGCCGCAGCAGCAGCTGACCGTGGTGCGGCCGGTGGACGGCGTGGTGTCGGCGGACTACCCGCTCTCGCTGATGTCCTCCGCCGCGCAGGAGCAGCGCGACTCCTTCCAGCGGCTGACCGCGTACCTGCTCAAGGAGGACGTGCAGAAACGCATCTCCGAGGTGACGCTGCGCCGCCCGGTGACGGTGGGCGCGGCCCCGGCCGCCGGACTGCCCGCGGACCGCCGCCGGGAGCTGCCGTTCCCGGGCACCAGGGCGGTCGCGGACGGCCTGCTGGCCTCGTACCAGAACGAGCTGCGCCGCCCGTCCCGGACGGTGTACGTGCTGGACACCTCGGGCTCGATGGAGGGCTCGCGGATCGCCGCGCTGAAGAGCGCGCTGGGCCGGCTGACCGGGTCGGACGACACCCGCGGGGTACGCCGCTTCCGGGACCGCGAGGAGATCACGCTGCTCTCCTTCGCCTCTGCGGTGAAGTGGACCAGGACCCACGTGGTGCCGGCCAGCGGCGGGACTCCGGGCCCGGAGGCGGAGCTGGCCTCGATCGACGCGGACGTGCAGTCGCTGGCCGCCTCCGGCGGGACGGCGGTGTACTCCTCGCTGGAGGAGGCGTACCGGGTGATCGAGCGCCAGCAGGCCGCGGCCGGCGACGACCGGTTCACCTCGATCGTGCTGATGACCGACGGGGAGAGCAACGCCGGTGCGACGGACGGCGACTTCAAGCGCTTCCACGACGCGCTGCCGGCCGGGGAGAAGGCGATCCCGGTGTTCCCGATCAGGTTCGGGGAGGCGGCGGTGAACCAGCTCCAGGGGATCGCGGACCTGAGCGGCGGCAAGCTGTTCGACGGGACGGGCTCGCTGGACGGGGTGTTCGAGGAGATCCGTGGCTACCAGTAACGGGTTCGGCCCCCGGGCGCTGCGCTACCTGGAGTCGGCCCGCAACCTGGTCGGCTGCGCGGGCGGCGCGGTCGGCCTGGGGCTGCACTTCGCCGGGCTGGGCGGGGTCTGGTGGCCGGGGGTCGTGGCGGGGCTGTACGGGGTGGGCGCGCTGCTGACGCCCGCCCCGAAGCCCCG
>NZ_LFVW01000178.1:0-19829 GCF_001182915.1 Kitasatospora sp. MY 5-36 | reverse complement strand
CGGGCGCGGCGGCTGGGCGGCCGGGCGCCGGCCCCGCTTGCGCTCGATCAGCTCCAGCGCGTGGGCGGGCAGCCAGTCCCCGGCCTCGCCGGTGGCGTCGTCCCGGGAGAAGAGGTGCGGGGCGAGCTCGGTCTGGATCTGCGCCGGGGTGGGCCTGCGCTCGGGGGCCTGCTGCATGCAGCGGCGGACCAGGTCCATCAGCTCGGGCGGCATGCCGGTCAGGTCCGGCTCCTCGCGCAGCAGCTGGAACACCGTCTCGACCGGGTTGGTGCCCCGGTAGGGCGGGTGCCCGGTGGCGCAGAAGACCATCAGCGAGCCGAGCGAGAAGACGTCGCTGGCGCCCCGGACGGTGCGGCTGTCCCGGGCCTGCTCGGGGGACATGTAGGCGGGGGTGCCGACCGCGACGTTGGTCATGGTGAGCCGGGTGCTGGAGACCCCGGCCGCGATCCCGAAGTCGATCACCTTCGGGCCGTCCTCGACCACCAGGACGTTGGAGGGCTTGAGGTCGCGGTGGATCAGCCCGGCCGCGTGGATGGACTCCAGGGCCTCGGCGATGCCGGCGACCAGCCAGCGGGTGGCCTCCACCGGCAGCGGGCCGCACTCCTCGACCAGGTCCTCCAGCGAGGGCGCCGGGATGTAGGCGGTGGCCAGCCAGGGCACCCGGGCGTCCGCGTCGGCGTCCACCACCGCCGCCGTGTAGAAGCCGCCGACCGTCTTGGCCGCCGCGATCTCCCGGGCGAAGCGGACCCGGAACAGCTCGTCCTCGGCCAGCTCACCCCGCACGGTCTTGATGGCCACCCGCCGCCCGGCCGCGGAACGCGCCAGGTAGACCAGCCCCATCCCACCCGCGCCGAGCCGCCCCAGCACCTCGAAGGGCCCGATCCGCCTCGGATCGTGCGCCGTCAGCTGGTCCACTCCGCTGCCACCTCCCCGTTGTCCGCACCCGCCGCGTGGTGCCGGACCCGATTCTCCAATGCCGTCCCGCGCATATCCAACCTCCCCCACCCCCTGAAACACGTCGTCCCGGCCCGGAGGACGCCCCGGACAGGCCTCTGACCAGCGAGGACGGAACGACCGGATCCTGACGCCCGCTCCGGGGGCGGCTTGCGCCCGGGGCTCCGGACCGTCCACTTCCGGACGGCACCGCACTCTTCGGTCATCGTCACGCTCTGTCACCCGATCACCCCTCAGCGGACTCGCCGTCACGCTGTGAGATCGCAAGCACACGGGGGGGCTTCAAACAGGGGCTTCGAAGCCCGGTGAATATCCGTCCGAAGTGGTTCATGCCGCTATACCAACCCCCGTGCGGAGTAATAGTCGCATCACCGAATCGCGCCAAGATCGTGCCACGGTAAGCTGACGGCATGACAGGACAAGTTCGCACCGTCGACGGTCGCGTCGCCGGGCGACGCGGACAGGAGACGCGGCAGAAGCTGCTCGACTGCCTCCGCGAGATGCTCAGCACGTCGCCCTATCGGGACGTCAAGGTCATCGACGTCGCCCGTATGGCGGGTACCTCCCCCGCGACCTTCTACCAGTACTTCCCGGATGTCGAGGGCGCTGTCCTCGAAATCGCCGAGGAAATGGCCAAGGACGCCGACCAGCTCAAAGAGCTGGTGGCCGGAAAGTCCTGGGCAGGGAAGTCCGGACCGACCACTTCGGAAGAACTGGTCGACGGATTCCTCGCCTTCTGGCGCAAGAACGACGCCATTCTCCGAGTGGTCACGCTCGGTGCCGCCGAAGGGGACAAGCGGTTCTTCAAGATCCGCATGACGGTCCTCAACGCGGTCGCCAAGCCGCTCGCGGAGGCCGTCAGGGAACTCCAGGCGAAGGGTCAGGCCGACAAGTCGCTCGACCCGAACGCCGTGGCCGGGGCCCTGGTCTCGCTGCTCGCCTCGGCGGCCGAGCACCAGAAGGCCTTCACCTCCTGGGGCGTCAAGGTCAAGGACCTCAAGCCCAACCTCGCTCCCCTGGTGTACCTGGGCGTCACCGGCAAGAAGGCGCCCAAGTAGGACCGTCCACCGACCCACCATCCGCTCCGCGCGCAGCCCCGGCCTCCTGTCCGGGGAACGACGGACGGCGGCCGTGTCCTCGGGGGAGGTCCGCCGACGTACCGCAAGCGCGCCAGACATGCCGCTGGGCGGGCACCCGTGACAGGGTGCCCGCCCAGCGGCGTTGTTCGGGTCCGGACGGCCTCGCGGCGCCCTCGGGCGGCCTTGTGGCGGCCCTCAGGCGGCCTCGTGGCGCCGCCGGGTCGGGGTCAGGGGCAGCGCACGACCTGGCCGGCGTAGGCCAGCCCGCCGCCGAAGCCGAAGAGCAGGACCGGGTCGCCGGGCGAGAGCTCGCCGCGCTCGACCAGTTTGGAGAAGGCCAGCGGGATGGAGGCGGCCGAGGTGTTGCCGGAGTGGACCACGTCCCGGGCCACCACCGCGTCCTCGCCGAGGCCCAGCTTGCCCGCGATCGCGTCGATGATCCGCAGGTTGGCCTGGTGCGGGACGAAGCCCTTCAGCTCGGACGGGGCGATCCCGGCCCGCTCGCAGGCCTGGCGGGCCAGCGGGGCGAGCTGGGTGGTGGCCCAGCGGAAGACCGACTGGCCCTGCTGGCTGATCACCGGGTCCCAGCCGGTGATCACCACGGCGTCGCCCCGCTCGGGCTCGGAGCCCCAGACCACCGGCCCGATGCCGGGCTCGGCGCCCTCCTCCTGGGCCTCGACCACCGCGGCGCCCGCTCCGTCGCCGAAGATCACGCAGGTGGAGCGGTCGGTCCAGTCGAGCGTGTCGGACATCCGCTCGGCGCCGATCACCAGGGCGCGGCGGGCCGAGCCGGCCCGGATCGCGTGGTCGGCGGTGGCCAGGGCGTACGAGAAGCCGGAGCAGACCGTGTTGATGTCGTACGCGGCCGGCGAGCGCACGCCCAGCCGGGCGGCCACGGCGGCGGCGGTGTTGGGGCTGCGCTCGATCGCGGTGCAGGTGGCGACCACGACGAGGTCGATCTCGTCCGCCGTCCGACCGCTGTTGGCGAGCGCCTTCTGCGCGGCCTCGGTGGCGAGGTCGACCAGGGTCTCGTCCTCGGCGATGTGCCGGCTGCGGATGCCGACACGGGTGCGGATCCACTCGTCGTCGGTGTCGACGAGCCCCGCCAGGTCGTCGTTGGTGAGGACCTTGGGGGGCTGGTAGTGGCCGAGTGCCACAATGCGCGAACCGCTCATACTGCCATGGAACCGGGTTACCCGCTGGTCAGCATGGTATGACCGGCGACAGGATCCGCCCCCTCGATCTGTAGGAGGTGGACAAGGGGCCTTGGGGCGCCCGGGTTCCGTGCCCGGCTTCCGCGGACTCCGGGGTCAGAGTGCCAGCGTGGAGGCGTCGCCCATCACGACGACGGGGTGGGCGGCCGGGTCCAGGGTGCGGATCAGCTGGGCCATCTTGTCCTCGGGGATCGACACGCAGCCGTGGGTCGGGCCGTCGTGGTCCACGTGGAGCCAGATGCCGCCGCCCTTCTTGGAGCCCATCGGGCGGCGCGGGTCGAGCGGGGAGTTGCCGGGGACGCGGTTGTAGTTGATCGCGACCACGTAGTCGAAGGAGCCGGCCAGCTGGTCCCCGAAGAAGCCCGTGCCGGAGACCACGAAGCTCGGGTCCTTGTCGTACGGGAGCTTGCTGCCCGGGTCGGCCTTGCGGCCGCCCGCGTCGGTGAGGCTGAAGACGCCGATCGGGCTGCGCAGGTCGCCCTCGTTGTGGTCGGTGGTCCAGCCGCTCTTGCCGTTGTGGCCCTGCCAGGTCTCGCCGGCCAGCCAGCGGCCCTCGGGGGTGCGGGTCCAGAGGGTGACGGCGTTCTTGTCGGTGTTCTTGTCCTGGCCGGAGGCGACCAGCACCTGGGCGGTCTCGGCGGGGATCTGCGCGGTGAACTTCGCGCCGAGGCCGGGTATCGCGGCGACCGAGCTGTCCGTACGGGTCTGGCTGCGGTCGGCGGCGGGGGCCGCGGCCTGCCGGTCGGAGGCGGCCTGGGCGGCCGCGGGGGCCGGGGCGGGGTGGTCGGGCTTGCTGACGCCCTCCGGGCCGGGGCCGTCGGCGGCGGCGATGCCGGGCTTGGCGCCGTCCTGGCCGACGGCGTACCAGCCGGCGGTGGCGGCGACCAGCAGCGCGGTGCCGGCCATCACGGCCTTGCCGTGACGTTTCTGCTTGGCCTTGCGCCGGCGTCCCCGCGCGGCCGTCCGGGAACCCGCCACGGGTGCGGCGGGAGCGGCGGCGAGCACGACGGGCCCGGGCTCGAAGGGGACGGTCTCGGGCGCGGGCACCGGCTGGTACACCGACGCCGCCTCGTAGCCGCCCTCCGGCTCACCCTGGTAGGCCTGGAACGGCTGGTCGTACGCCTCGGAGTAGCCGTCAGGAGTCTGCTGGTACGGCTGGTACACGCCCTGGCCGTACTCCTGCGGAACGGGCTGCCGGTACGCCTCGTGCTCGGGGTACGGCTGCTCGTACGACTGCTGCGGCACCCCGTACACCGGCTCCCGCATCGGCTCGTACGACGGGTACTCGGTGGCGCGATGAGAACCGGACATGCTGTCGATCCTGCCAAACGCCGTACCCGTTGGTAAACCCGGGTCAGGTGCGGAGGCCGTGAAGACAACCGCCGCCCGGGCCGACGAGCGGTCCGGGCGGCGGGGATCTTCGCAGGTCAGAGGCGCATCGCCTGCGGGGTCTCGCGACGCTCCAGGTCGGGGCCGTCGTACTCGCGGATGACCTCGTAGCGGGTGTTGCGCTCCACCGGGCGGAAGCCGGCGTCCCGGATCAGCCCGAGCAGGTCGTCGCGGCCGAGCTTGTTCGGGGTGCCGAAGTTGTCCGCGTCGTGGGTGATCTTGTACTCGACCACCGAGCCGTCCATGTCGTCCGCGCCGTGGCTGAGCGCCAGCTGGGCGGTGGTGACGCCGTGCATCACCCAGAAGACCTTGACGTGCGGGACGTTGTCGAAGAGCAGCCGGGAGACCGCGAAGGTCTTCAGCGCCTCGGCGCCGGTGGCCATCTCCGTGCGGGCCATCAGCTTGTTGCGCACGACGCCGTCCTTGGAGTCGTGGAAGTCGTGCTGGTAGCGCAGCGGGATGAAGACCTGGAAGCCGCCGGTCTCGTCCTGGAGCTCGCGCAGCCGCAGCACGTGGTCCACCCGGTGGCGGGGCTCCTCGATGTGGCCGTACAGCATGGTGGCGGGCGTCTTGAGGCCCTTGCCGTGTGCGAGGCGGTGGATCCGCGACCAGTCCTCCCAGTGGGTGTCGTGGTCGACGATGTGCTGGCGGACCTCCCAGTCGAAGATCTCCGCGCCGCCGCCGGTCAGCGACTCCAGGCCGGCGTCGATCAGCTCGTCCAGGATCTCGTCGGCGGGCAGGCCGCTGATCTTCTCGAACCAGTGGATCTCGGTGGCGGTGAAGGCCTTCAGCGAGACGTTCGGCAGCGCCGCCTTCAGCTCCCGCAGCGAGCGCGGGTAGTAGCGCCACGGCAGCGTCGGGTGCAGCCCGTTGACGATGTGCAGCTCGGTGAGGGAGTCGACCTCCATCGCCTTGGCGAGGCGGACGGCCTCCTCGATGCGCATCGTGTACGCGTCCTTCTCGCCCGGCTTGCGCTGGAACGAGCAGTACGCGCAGGACGCGCTGCACACGTTGGTCATGTTGAGGTGACGGTTGACGTTGAAGTGGACGACGTCGCCGTTCTTCCGCGTCCGCACGTGGTGGGCCAGCCCGCCCAGCCAGGCCAGGTCGTCGCTCTCGTAGAGCGCGATCCCGTCCTCGCGGGTCAGCCGCTCACCCGCGTAGACCTTCGCCTCCAGCTCGCGCTTGAGCCCTGCGTCCATGCGGTGACCCGCCTCCTCCGACATTCGATTCCTTGCCGGAATGAGCGTACGCCTATGCCGAGAGCAGCTCGGCGAGCAGTGTCGGGTCGATGTTGCCTCCGCTGACCACGGCCGCCACCGACTGGCCCCCGGTCTCGGCGGCGCGGTGGAAGTAGGCGGCCGGGGCGACCGCCCCGGAGGGCTCGGCGACGAGCCGGCCGCGGCGGGCCAGCACGGCCACGGTGGCACGGATCTCGTCCTCGGTGACGGTGACGATGTCGTCCACGTAGGCGGCGACGTGCTCGAACGGCAGCACGCCGAGCGACGGGGTGCGCAGCCCGTCCGCGATGGTCCGGTAGGTGTCGGCGACCGGCCACTCGACCCGGCGGCCGGCCCGCAGGCTGGCCCGGGCGTCGGCGGCCAGCTCGGGCTCCACGCCGATCACCCGGATGCCGGGGCGAGTGAGCTTGAGCGCGGCCGCCGTCCCGCCGATCAGGCCGCCGCCGCTGACCGGCACCAGGACGGTGTCCAGGTCGGCCGGGGCGTCCTCGGCGATCTCCAGGCCGACCGTGCCCTGGCCCGCGATGATGAACGGGTCGTCGTACGGGGGCACCCAGACGTAGCCGTGCTTCCCGGCCAGCTCGGCGGGCAGGGTGTCCCGCTCCTCCGGCGCCACCAGGATCACCTCGGCGCCGAACGAGCGGGTGGCCTCCACCTTCACCGCGGGCGAGGTGTCCGGCATCACGATCACGGCCTTGATGCCGAGCTCCCGGGCCGCGTACGCCACCGCCTGCGCGTGGTTGCCGCTGGACTGGGCCACCACGCCCCGGGCGCGCTCGTCCTCGGTGAGCGCGGCCAGCCGGTTGTAGGCGCCGCGGGTCTTGAAGGCCCCGGTCGGCTGGAGGTTCTCGGGCTTCAGCCAGAGCCGCCGCTCCCCCTCGGCCGCCCAGGGGGCGGGAACCAGCGGGGTGCGCACGGCGACCCCCGCGATCCGCTGCCGAGCCGCGCGCAGCTCCTCCAGTCCGACCAGTGCCATACGTCACTCTCCTACAGGAGGAAGTTCACTCACCCGGTTTTCCCACTTGGTGGAGAGTACGACGGTGGTGCGGGTCCGGGCCACGCCCTTCGTGCCCGAGATCCGCTTGACCACCGATTCCAGGCCGGCCACGTCGGCCACCCTGACCTTCAGCATGTAGGAGTCGTCACCGGCGATGAACCAGCAGTCCTCGACCTCGTTGAGGTCCTTCAGCCGGTGCGCGACGTCCTCGTGGTCCGCGGCGTCGGTGAGCTGAAGGCCGATCAGGGCCGTGACGCCGAAGCCGAGCGAGGCCGGGTTGACCGTCGCCCGGTAGCCGGTGATCACCCCGGCCTGCTCCAGGCGGTTGATCCGGTCCGTGACGCTCGGGCCGGAGAGCCCGACCAGCCGGCCCAACTCGGCGTAGGACGCACGGCCGTTCTCCCGGAGCGCCTGGATGAGCTGTCTGTCCACCGTGTCCATATACCGTCCGCGTCCTTCCGAACCTCACCAGACCCACAGATCATTATCCGGATTCAAAGGCGCCGTGCGCCGAACGACCCGGATATCGCAGAGAAGATACTCTCCCGCCCCGGGTCTCCTTACTCCCCCTCAGCCGGTGCGCCCTCGCCGGCGGCCGTCTTGCGGGCGGCCGCCCCCAACTCCCCTTCCCAGCGCAGGTACAGGGAATGCGGCACGTCGACGGCGTCCAGCACCCGTCCGGCCACGAAATCCACGAGTTCGCGCACGGTGGAGCCGCCGGCGTAGAAACCGGGCGAAGCGGGCAGGACGACCGCCCCCTGCGCGTCGAGCTCCACCAGGTGCTTCAACGTCACCCCGTTGAGTGGCGTCTCGCGCACGCAGACGACGAGTGGGCGGCGCTCCTTGAGGGTGACGCTGGCGACGCGCTGCAGCAGGTCCTTGCTCAGGCCGAGCGCGATCCCGGCCACCGCGCCGGTGGTCGCGGGCACCACGAGCATGCCCTTGGCCGGGTAGGAGCCGCTGGACGGGCCGGCCGCGAAGTCCCCGGCGGGCCAGTAGCGGACGTCGTCCAGGCCCTCGTCGCTCCCGAGCCAGGCGGCGAGGTCGGTGCGCCAGTGGGCGTCCCGGAAGGAGATGCCGGTCTCGTCCAGGATGGTGAGCCGGGCGGCGCGGCTGACGACCAGGTCCACCGCCTCGCCGGCGGCCAGCAGCGCGCGGATCACCGAGGCCGCGTACGGCGTCCCCGACGCACCCGAGACCCCGACCACCCACGGCTGACGCTTCGCAGTTCCCATGGGGCAATTCTGTCCCGGCTCCACCCGTGGTTCCGGACCGGGCCGACCGGGAGGGGTCCGGGAGCGCCCGCCCCTGGGAGGATGGGCGCATGGCAGCGACCCTCGTCGACCTCACCCATCAGGTGACCACCGCGATGCCGGTCTACCCCGGCGATCCGGCCGTCCTGCTGGAGCCCGCGCTCACCACGGCCACCGCCGGGGTGAACGTGCTGGCCCTGCACCTCGGCTCGCAGTCCGGGACGCACGTGGACGCGCCGTACCACGTGGACGTCACCTGGCCGACCCTGGACGGGCTGCCGCTGGAGCGGTTCACCGGCCCCGCCGTGGTCGCCGACCTGCGCGGGCTGGAGCCCCGAGCGGCCGTCACCCCCGGGCTGCTGGCGGCCGCGCTGGAGCGGGTCGCGGACTCCGGCGAGGGCACCGTCCTGCTGCTGGCCACCGGCTGGGCCCGGCACTGGGGCACCGACGCCTACCTCGCCCACCCCGCCCTGACCCCGGCCGCCGCCGAGGCGATCGTCGCCGCCGGGGTGCGGACGGTCGGGGTGGACGCGCTCAGCGTCGACCCGACCCCCGACCCGGGCCCGGGCGACCCTGCGGTGGCCGCCCTGCTCGCCGACCTCACCGACGAGCACGACCACGGCACCGCCGACGAGCCCACGCTCGCCGCGCACCGGGTGCTGCTGGGGGCGCCCGGCGGCGGGGTGATCGCCGAGAACCTGACCGACCTGCGGCCGCTGCTGGCGGCCCAGGAGGCCGGCCTGCCGGTGGAGGTCTCGCTGTTCCCGCTGCGGCTGGTCGCGGCGGACGGCGCACCGGTACGGGCGGTGGCCCGGCTGGGCTGAGCCGGACTCTCCGTCCGGGCCGGGGACTTGGTCTAGACCATCCCCCGTCAACGCCAGTACGCTTTCCGGCCATGGCTGAGATCATCGGAGTGATCGAGCGACTCTGGCGCTACCCCGTGAAGTCCACCGGCGGCGAGCGGCTCGACTCCGTCGAGGTGGACGAGCGCGGCCTGGCCGGCGACCGCCTCTACGCCGTCCGCGACGCCGCGGGGAAGCTCGGCTCGGGCAAGAACACCCGCCGCTTCCGCCGGATGGACGGCCTGCTCCGCCTCTCCGCCCGGCTCGGCCACCGGATCGACGGCCCCGAACTGTTCGATCCGCTCGGCCGCCCGGTCGACCGGCCGAACTCCTTCCTGCGCGCCTACCTCCAGCGCGAGGACGTCGAACTCGCCCGCGAGGACGCCGTCTCGCACTTCGACCGGCTGCCGGTCAGCGTGCTCAGCACCGCCACCCTGGACTGGGTCCGCGAGGCCGTCCCCTTCACCGTGGTCGACGAGCGCCGGTTCCGCCCCAACATCGTGCTGCGCACCCCGCCCGGCACCCCGCCGTTCGTCGAGGACGCCTGGCTCGGCCGCCAGGCCTCCGGCGAGACCCCCGGCAGCGCCCAGCTCTCCTTCGTCGCCTCCAGCGAGCGCTGCGCGATGACCGGCGCCCCGCAGCCCGGACTGCCGCACGCCCCCGAGATCCTCAAGGCCGTCGTGCACGCCCACGACGGCCGGCTCGACGCCCTCGCCGAGGTCGCCACCCCGGGCCGCCTGCGGGTCGGCGACCGGCTGCTCCTCGGCTGACCACCGCCCCCGCGTCCGTCACCGCCCTTGCCCGAAGGGCGACTTGACCCTCGCGAACCGGCAGTCGAGGACGAGGCACCGCGGGGTGCCGGTCACGGGTCCTCCTCAGGGGGTGTCGCCGACGCTCCCGGACTCCGCCGCGGGGAGGGCGACCGCGCGCAGGTAGGCCTGGGCGAAGAGTTCCACGGTCTCGTCCGTCGACGGCAGCCCGTCCCCCAGGGCGGGTTCCAGCACCGGCCGCATCAGCGCGTGGTTGAGCAGCGGGCCGATCATCAGCTGGGTCAGCACCGGGGTGGGCAGCGGTCTCAGCCGGCCGGCCCGCACGTGCGGGCGCAGCAGCCGGTCCAGGCCGGCGAGCGCCTGCGGCAGGGTGGCGGCCATCACCCGGGCGGCGGGGCCGTCCGGGCGGCCGAGCAGGTCGGCGAAGACCGCCGGGACGATCCGCGGCTCGTGCACGAAGGCCGCGGCGAAGGTGGCGTGGAGCGCCCGGACGGTCTCCTCCAGGGTCTCCGGCGGGTCGGCGGCGAGGGCCTCCAGGTCGGGCAGCGCGGAGTGCCGCTCGAAGACGGCGGCGAGCAGGCCGTCCCGCCCCTCGAAGACGGTGTGCAGGCTGGGCAGCGAGCAGTCGGCCCGGTCGGCCACGGCGTCCAGGGTGACCCCGGCCAGGCCGCGCTCGGCCACCAGCAGCGCCGCCGCCGCGATCGCGCGTTCGCGCACCGGCGGCCGTCCGCCCGGGTCGACGCCCGCCTCCCGGACGGCCTCGTCCAGCACCGCCCGGGAGCCGCCGAGCCTGCGCAGCAGCGTGCTGCGGGAGATGCCGGCCGTCGCGGCGATCGCCGTGAGCGGGACGTCCGCGACGTCCTGGCCCCGTTCCTTCGCCGCCGTGAGGGCGGCCGTCACCAGCTCCTTCATGTGAAGCATCGTACTACTTGACACCTGGGACGGTTCCAGAGATTCTGTATATGCAGGTTCCACACGGACAGTGATCAATCGAGCACTGAAAGGGGAGAGCCATGAGCGTCGTGATCTCCGGGGGCGGGCCGGCCGGAATGATGCTGGGCCTGATACTGGCGCGCGCCGGTGTCGAGGTGACCGTGCTGGAGAAGCACGGGGACTTCCTGCGCGACTTCCGCGGCGACACCGTCCACGCCTCCACCGTGCGGCTGATGGACGAACTCGGCCTCGGCCGGAAGTTCGCCGCGCTGCCGCAGAGCCGCCTCGGCAACCTGGTGGTGCAGCCGCCCGGCTCCGCCCCCGTCGCGCTGAGCGCCTACGAGCGGCTGCGGCCCCCGTACAACTACATCGCCATGATCCCGCAGTGGGACCTCCTGAACTTCCTGGTCGCGGAGGCCCGGCAGGAGCCCGCCTTCACCCTGCGGATGAACACCGAGGCGACCGGACTGCTCCGGGACGGCGGCCGGGTCACCGGAGTCCGGTACCGCACCCGGGACGGCGAGGAGGGCGAGCTGCGCGCCGACCTCACCGTCGCCGCCGACGGCCGGCACTCCACCCTGCGCCGGGCGGCCGGCCTGGCGGCCCAGGAGTTCCCGGTGCCCTTCGACACCTGGTGGTTCCGGCTGCCCCGGCACCCCCACGAGCAGGCCCAGCCGCCCAGCCTCGTCCCCGGGTTCGGGTCCGGCGACATGGTGCTGAGCTTCGCCCGGACCGACTACTTCCAGATCGCCTACTTCCGCGCCAAGGGCGCCGACCCGCAGCTGCGCGCCGAGGGGATCGAGCGGTTCCGCGAGCGGATCGCCCGGCTGCTGCCCCAGTACGCGGACCGGGTCGACCAACTGGCGAGCCTCGACGACCTGCACCTGCTCGACGTCCGGCTCAACCGGCTGGGCCGCTGGTACACCGACGGGCTGCTGCTGATCGGCGACGCCGCCCACGCGATGTCCCCGGCCGGCGGGGTGGGCATCAACCTCGCCATCCAGGACGCCGTCGCGGCCGCCACCCTGCTCGCCGAACCGCTGCGCCGCGGCCGTCCGACCGTGGCGGCCCTGGCCCGGGTCCAGCACCGCCGGCTGCGGCCGACGGTGATCATGCAGCGGATGCAGCGGGTCCTGCACAGCGTGCTGTTCGAGCCGGTCCTCACCGGCGAGCGGGCCGGCCCGCCCGCCCGGCTGGTGGCCCTCGCCCGGCACGTCCCCGGCTTCCCGGTGCTGCTCTCCCGCCTGATCGCCTTCGGCCCGCTCCCCGAGCACGCACCGGCCTTCGCCCGGCGCGACGCCTGAGCCCCGGCGGGCGGCATCCGCCCCGGATCCCCGCGAACCGTCCGTTCGGACGGGCGGATCGCGGGGAACGACCGTTGGCATGACGATCCCTCACCGCCTGATCGGCACCGGCGACCACCACGTCCTGGTCCTGCACGACTGGTTCGGCACCAGCGCGGGCTGGGGCCCGTTCCTCGACTACCTCGACGGCAAGGCCTTCGGCTACGCCTTCCTCGACTACCGCGGCTACGGGCTGCGCAAGGGCGTCACCGGCGCGTACACGCTCGCCGAGATCGCCTCCGACGCGCTCGCCCTGGCCGACCAGCTCGGCTGGGACCGCTTCTCGCTGGTCGGCCACTCCATGGGCGGCAAGGCGGCCCAGCAGGTGCTCGCCGAGGCGCCGCTGCGGGTGCGCAAGCTGGTCGGCCTGGCCCCGGTGCCGGCCGGGGAGTACCCGATGGACCCGGCGGGCGAGGCCCTGTTCTACGGCGCGGCCGAGGACCGGGAGAAGCGCTTCGCGATCCTCGACCTGGTCACCGGGCAGCGGGCCGGCCGGGTCTGGCTCGACCGCATGGTCGACCAGTCCCTGCGGCAGTCCACCCCCGAGGCCTTCGGCCGCTACGTCCACGACTGGACGACGGCCGACCTGCGGCGCCGGATCGACGGCAACCCGGTGCCGGTCAAGGTGATCGTCGGCGAGCACGACCTCGCCCTCACCGCCGAGGTGATGCGCGGCACCTTCCTCGCCCACTACCCCAACGCCGAGCTGGAGGAACTCGCCGGCAGCGGGCACTACCCGATGTACGAGGCGCCGGTGGCCCTGGCGACGGCGCTGGAGGGCTTCCTGCACAACTGAGGCCGGCCCTGCCGGGGCCTCCGTATGATCCGACGATCATGACTGATCACGAGCTCTGGCACCGTCTGGACCGCATCCGCCACGAACGCGGGCTCCTCACCCCCGGCGAGCTGGTGCTGCTCGCCGACCGGGGCGTGGCCGTCCTCGACCCGTTCTCCGTACTGGTCGCGCGGCGGGTGACGCTGTCGGCGGAGACCGTCCTGTACCCGGGCGCGACCGTCGAGTGCGACGCGGACAGCGACTGCGCGATCGGCCCGGGCACCGTCCTGTACGGCGGCGCCCGGATCGTCGCGACCGGCGGCGGGCGGATCACCGTCGGACGCCGCGCGCGGATCGGCGAGGGCGGCGCCGTGGTCAGGGCCGGGGCGGGCGAGGCCATCGAGCTCGGGGACGAGGCCAGGATCGCCAACGGCGCCGAGCTGACGGGCCGTTGCCGCCTCGGCGCCGGCGCCCAGGTCCTCGGCCCGATCTCCGCCCGCGCGGTCGAGCTCGCCGCCGGCCGCCCGTACACCCACCCCGACCCGGACGGTCGCGGCGGCGTCCTCAAGGGCCACGGCCGGGCCCGGGGCACCCGGGTCGGCGTCGGCGAGGTCGTCAACGGCAACGGCGACTTCGCCGCCGCCCCGGTCGAACGCCAGCGGACCTACCACCCGGACGCCCCCCACCTGGGCGACTGACCCCGCAGCGCCTCCGGACCCGTACCCCGCACCGCGGGGCCGAGGAGGGCGGCGGCCGCCCAGAGCGCGAAGCATCAGGGGGCGTGCGGGAGTTGGCGCGCGCCGCGGGGTAGACGCTGGCGCATGGACCCGAGACCCGTGCGCATTGGGCGTCTCATCCTTCTCGCTTACGTTCGATGCATGACAGATGAGCGAGTTGACGACACGTCGCCGGTGCTGGTGATCGGCGTCTCCGGAGCGGTCGGGCGGCACGTCGGGCTGCAGCTCGCGGCGGCCGGCGTGCGGGTGCGGACGCTGCCCCAGCGGGAGCTGCGCGACCCGGCATCGCTGGAGGCCGCGGTGCAGGGCGCCGGCGCGGTGCTGCTGGGGTGGCCGTTCCCGACGGCGGACGGGGCCACGGAGGCCGTCGGCGTGCTGGCCCGGGAGGTCGGGCGGGTGGTGTTCCTGTCCTCGGCCGTCCCCGGCCGGCCGGAGGGCGGGATCGAGGCGCTGCTCGCCGGCAGCGGGGTGCGGCACACGGTGCTGCGGGCGCACGGCTTCGCCGCCGCGCTGCAGTGGGCGGAGGAGATCAGGGCAGGGGGCACGGTGCGGGGCTACGGCGGCGCGGCCGGGCTGAACCCGGTGGACGAGCGGGACGTCGCGGCGGTGGCCGTCCGGGCCCTGGTGGAGGACGGCCACGACGGCGCCCGGTACGTCCTCACCGGCCCGGAGTCGCCGACCCAGGCGGAGCAGGTGGAGATCATCGGCGCGGCCGCGGGCCGCCCGGCCAGCTGGCAGGAGGTCTCCCGCGAGACCGCCCGCCACCGGTTGTCCGCCGCCGGCCGCCCGTCGGCCGCCGTCGACGGCGCCCTGGACCTCGTCCACGCCCGCCTCACCGCCCCCGAGCCGGCCACCAGCACCGTCCAGGACGTCACCGGCCACCCGGCCCGCAGCTTCCACGCCTGGGCGAGGGACCACGCGGCCCTGTTCCGCTGAGCCGGTCCACGAGCGGCGGGCGGGCCCGGACGAGGCGGGAGGAGCGCCCCGTGAGCCCGCCGGCGGACGCGCGGATCAGATCCCGAGCCCCCGGACGACCAGGTCCACCAGCGCGAAGAAGAACAGCGAGATCCCCACGAAGCTGTTGGTCTGGAAGAACGCCCGGTTGAGCTTCGACAGGTCGTTCGGCCGCACGATGGTGTGCTCGTACACGAAGGCCCCCGCGACGACCACGAGGCCGATCCAGAACGCCGCTCCGGCGTCCGTCAGGAGCGCGAACCAGCCCAGCAGGAGCGTCGTCAGGACGTGGCACACCCGCGCGCCCCGGATGGCCGCCGGCACGCCGTACCGCGCGGGCACCGAACGGACCCCGTGCTCGCGGTCGGACTCGACGTCCTGGCAGGCGTAAACGAGGTCGAAGCCGCCGATCCAGATGCCGACGGCCACGCCCAGCACGACCGCCTCCCACGACCAGCTGCCCGTGACCGCGAGCCAGGCGCCGACCGGCCCCATCGCCTGGGCGATGCCGAGGATCGCCTGCGGGAAGTTCGTGAACCGCTTGCCGTACGGGTAGACCACCATCGGCACCACGGCGACCGGCGCGAGCGCCAGGCAGAGCGGGTTGAGCATCGCGGCCGCGCCGAGGAAGACCACCAGCGCGACGGCCGAGCCGACGTACGCGGTCTTCAAGGACACCGCTCCGGTGACCAGTTCACGCGTGGCCGTGCGCGGGTTGCGGGCGTCGATCTCCCGGTCGATGATCCGGTTCGCCGCCATGGCGAAGGTGCGCAGCCCCACCATGCACACGGTGACGACGAACAGCTCGCCCCAGTGCACCCGCTTGTCCGCGAGGAACATGGCCGTCAGCGCGGCGATGTACGCGAACGGGAGCGCGAAGACCGAGTGCTCGATCATCACCAGGCGGAGGAACGCCCTGGTGCGCCCCGGCGTCTCGACAGCGGCCGTGCTCACAGTCCGTATTCCTTCCAGCGACGCGACACCAGTTCGGCGGTGGCCGGGTCGGAGGACACCATCTCCGGCCAGCCGCCGTCCCGGGTGTACCCCTCCTCCGGCAGCTTGCGGGTCGCGTCGATGCCCGCCTTGCCGCCCCAGAACTGCTGGTACGAGGCGTGGTCCAGGTGGTCCACCGGGCCTTCGACCACGGTCAGGTCCCGGCTGTAGTCGACGTTGCCGAAGGCCCGCCAGGCGACCTCCTGGTAGTCGTGCACGTCGCAGTCGGCGTCCACCACGATGATCAGCTTGGTCAGCGACATCATGTGCGCGCCCCAGATCGCGTGCATCGTCTTCTGGGCGTGCTTGGGGTACTTCTTGTCGATCGAGACGATCACGCAGTTGTGGAAGCCGCCGGCCTCGGGCAGGTCGTAGTCGACGATGTCCGGGATGATGATCTTCAGCAGCGGCAGGAAGAACCGCTCGGTGAACTTGCCCAGCGGGCCGTCCTCCGTCGGCGGGCGGCCGACCACGATGGACTGGAGGATCGGACGGCGGCGCATCGTCACGCAGTCGATCTTCAGCGCCGGGAACGGCTCCTGCGGGGTGTAGAAGCCGGTGTGGTCGCCGAACGGGCCCTCGGGCAGCATCTCGCCGGGCTCCAGCCAGCCCTCCAGGACCACCTCGGCGTCGGCCGGGACCTGGAGCGGCACCGTCTTGCAGTCGACCATCCGGACCCGCTCCCCGGCGACGAAGCCGGCGAAGAGGTACTCGTCGATGTCCCCGGGCAGCGGCGCGGTGGCCGCGTAGGTGACGGCCGGGGGGCAGCCGAAGGCGATCGCGACCGGGAGGCGCTCACCGCGCTTGGCCGCCACCGCGGCGTGGTTGCGGCTGTCCTTGTGGATCTGCCAGTGCATGCCGATGGTGCGGCGGTCGTGCCGCTGGAGCCGGTAGAGGCCCAGGTTACGGATGCCGCTGTCCGGGTCCTTGGTGTGGGTCAGGCCCAGGTTGAAGAAGGAGCCGCCGTCCTGCGGCCAGGTGAAGAGCGCGGGCAGGTCGTCCAGGTCGACGTCGTCGCCGGTGAGCACGACCTCCTGCACCGGGGCGTCACCCGGCTTCACGTGCCGGGGCGGGACGTGCGCCATCGAGGCGAGCTTGCCGAAGGCGTCCCGGAAGCCGGTGAAGCCCTGCGGCAGCTCGGGCTTGAGCAGGCCGGCGATCTTCTCGGAGATGTCGTCCGGGCCCTTGAGGCCGAGCGCCTTGGCCAGCCGCCGCTCGGTGCCGAAGACGTTCATCGCCAGGGGCATCGACGAGCCCTTGACGTTCTCGAAGAGCAGCGCCGGGCCCTTGGCCTTCTGCACCCGGTCGACGATCTCGCCGATCTCCAGGTGCGGGTCCACCTCCGCCTTGATGCGCTTGAGGTCGCCCTCACGGTCGAGGGCCCGGAGAAACGAGCGGAGATCGTCGTATGCCATGCCTGTCAGTATCCGCCACCCGATAGCCTGGCCGGGTCAAGGGCCCCTGGAAGGCGCCCGCCACCATCGCCGCCCGGGGGGAGATCCCAGCCGTGCCGAGGATTCTTCTGACCATCATCCTTCCGCTCGCGCTCTGGGTCTGGGCGTTCGTGGACTGCCTGACCACGCCCGAGGACGAGGTGAAGCACCTGCCCAAGGTGGTCTGGGTGCTGATCGTGCTGCTCTTCCCGCCGCTGGGCCCGATCGCCTGGCTGATCGCCGGCAAGCAGCGCGGCTTCCTGCGGGCCGCGCCCGCCGGGGCCCACCCGGGGTACCCGGCCGACGACCGGGCGGGCCGTCCCGCCGCGCGCGGCGGGCGCCCGCTGGCGCCGGACGACGACCCCGAGTTCCTCGCCTCGTTGAAGAAGGACGACAAAGACCACGAGTCCATGCTCAAGCAGTGGGAGGCCGATCTGCGCCGTCGCGAGCGGGAGCTGCGCGACCGCGACGAGCCCGAGGACGGCAGGAAGAGCTGATCGGAGCGGGTCCGCCCGCTCGCCCGGACAGCCCACCCCCACCGTGCGGGGTGGGCTGCGGCATTTTTGGTGCTTCCCTACGACTGCGCAACCCCTAACCCGGACGGCGACCCCCTGCCCGCCGGGCTTGAGCGGACCTTGAGCGGAGCCCAAGAGGACCGGCCTACAGTACTGGGAGACGGCCCTGACCTGCGCTTTCCTTCATGCTCAGATCATCGGACCATCATCTGTCCGACAACCCCCGGTATCCGAATGAACACCGAGCGCTCAGTCAACGATCCGACCGCTTCTGTCCAGGCCTGACAGCTAAACGAACTCGACCTTGTACGGAATCGACGCCGAAACCAGCGCACGGCCCCTCGTACAGTCATAAGTGAAGAAAGTGATTCGCAGCCGGGGGCACAGCAGACGTTGGCTGTCGGACAGTTCCCTCACCCTTGGAGTGGTTCGAGATGACGGTTGTGCATGAGGCGCCGGTCGACGGCGAGGTCCCCGAGGTCCCGGCCGACGCCCGCGGGCGGGTCGCCGAGCTGCACGAGCTGCGCGAGAAGGTCCGCCGCGGCCCCAGCGACAAGGCCACCGAGGCCCAGCACGCCAAGGGCAAGCTGACCGCGCGCGAGCGCATCGAGCTGCTGCTGGACGAGGGCTCCTTCCAGGAGGTCGAGCCGTTTCGCCGGCACCGCGCCCAGGGCTTCGGCCTGGAGGCCAAGAAGCCGCACACCGACGGCGTGATCGTCGGCTGGGGCACCGTCCACGGGCGCACCGTCTTCACGTACGCGCACGACTTCCGGATCTTCGGCGGCGCGCTGGGCGAGGCCCACGCCCAGAAGATCCACAAGATCATGGACATGGCCATCGCGGCCGGTGCCCCGCTGGTCTCGCTGAACGACGGCGCCGGCGCCCGCATCCAGGAGGGCGTCACCGCCCTGGCCGGCTACGGCGGCATCTTCCAGCGCAACACCAAGGCGTCCGGCGTCATCCCGCAGATCTCGGTGATGCTCGGCCCGTGCGCCGGCGGCGCCGCGTACTCCCCCGCGCTGACCGACTTCGTCTTCATGGTCCGCGAGACCTCGCAGATGTTCATCACCGGCCCGGACGTGGTCCAGGCGGTCACCGGCGAGAAGATCAGCCAGAACGGCCTCGGCGGCGCCGACGTGCACGCCGGCGTCTCCGGCGTCTCGCACTTCGTCTACGACGACGAGCAGTCCTGCATCGAGGAGGTCCGCTACCTCCTGTCGCTGCTGCCGCAGAACAACCGCGAGATGCCGCCGTCCGTGGTGACCGAGGACCCGGTCCAGCGCCGCAACGACAGCCTGCTGGACCTGGTGCCCGCCGACGGCAACCGCCCGTACGACATGCGCAAGGTGATCGAGGAGATCGTCGACCACGGCGAGTACCTGGAGGTCCACGAGCGCTGGGCCACCAACGTGCTCTGCGTGCTCGCCCGGATCGACGGCCACGTCGTCGGCATCATCGCCAACCAGCCGCAGTCGCTGGCCGGCGTGCTGGACATCAACGCGAGCGAGAAGGCCGCCCGCTTCGTCCAGATGTGCGACGCCTTCAACATCCCGCTGGTCACCCTGCTCGACGTCCCCGGCTTCCTGCCCGGCGTCGACCAGGAGCACGGCGGCATCATCCGCCACGGCGCCAAGCTGCTGTACGCGTACTGCAACGCCACCGTGCCGCGCATCTCGCTGATCCTGCGCAAGGCCTACGGCGGCGCGTACATCGTGATGGACTCCCGCTCGATCGGCGCCGACCTGTCGTACGCCTGGCCGACCAACGAGATCGCCGTGATGGGCGCCGAGGGCGCGGCCAACGTCATCTTCCGGCGCGAGATCAACGCCGCCGAGGACCCGGACGCGATGCGCGCCCAGAAGATCAAGGAATACAAGAACGAGCTGATGCACCCGTACTACGCGGCCGAGCGCGGCCTCGTGGACGACGTCATCGACCCGGCCGAGACCCGCCAGGTGATCGCTTCCGCCCTGGCCATGCTCCGCACCAAGCACGCCGACCTGCCCAGCCGCAAGCACGGCAACCCGCCGATGTAGTGGCGCGCACCGCCGCGACAGCCCGCACCGCAGCAGCAGCCCGCACCGACGCGCCACCACCTCAGACCGCAGCCACCCGGGGGAGAAACCAGGACATGACCGCTTCCGCCGAACCCCTCGTCCGCATCGTCCGCGGCAGCCTCACCGACGAGGAACTCGCCGCCCTGACCGCCGTCCTCGCCGCGCGCGCCGCCGTCGCGCAGCAGGCCGCCGCCGCCGCGCCGATCGAGCCGATCGCCAACTGGCAGCGCCTGGAGCGCCGCCCGGCGTACTACTCGCCGTTCAGCTGGCAGCAGGCGGCCTGACGGCCCACGGCCCGTGCCGACGGCCGGTCACCCCGCTCGGGTGACCGGCCGTCCGGCGTTGCCCGG
>NZ_LFVW01000177.1:0-12211 GCF_001182915.1 Kitasatospora sp. MY 5-36 | reverse complement strand
GTCGACCGGGCCAGGAACCTCTTCACCTTCTCCGTCCTCGGCAACGACGCCCCGCTGGTCACCCGGCCCGAGCCGGGGCCGGCCGGCGCGCACCCCGCGACGGCCGACACCGTGCCGGCCCCGATCCGGCGCCGGCAGCTGGCCGAGCGCACGGCCGACTACTACGGGCCCGGCAAGAGCTTCGCCATCTGGCGCGACGGCTCCCCGGAGCCCGTCCCGCCCGCCGAGATCGTGGTGGCCGACCTGACCGACTGGACGTACCGGCCCAAGCGCGGCCAGGTCGCCGTCGACCCGCTGCTCGGCCGGATCGCCTTCGGCGCCCGCTCCGCCCCGCGCCGCGGCGTCTGGGTCGACTACCACTACGCGTTCGGCGACGACACCGGCGGCGGCGAGTACCCGCGCGACCGCCCGGAGTCCCGGCACCGGACGCTCTACCAGGTCGGCCCCGGCCGGCCGTTCGAGCGGATCAACGACGCGTACGAGCAGTGGCGCGCCGACCAGCGGGACGGCACCGCGGGCGGCTCCGCCGTCATCGAGATCACCCACAGCGGCGCCTACCAGGAGCAGTTGGACTTCGACCTGGAGGCCGACGACCGGCTCGAACTGCGCGCCGCCGAGGGCACCCGGCCGGTGATCCGGCTGCTCGACTGGTACAGCAACCGGCCGGACGCGCTCAACGTCCGGGGCACCTGCGCGGGCGGGCGGCTCGTCCTGGACGGCCTGCTGGTCACCGGTCGCGGGGTCAACGTCACCGGGCCGCTCGCCTCCGTCACGCTGCGGCACTGCACCCTGGTGCCGGGCTGGTCCCTGGAGCCGCACTGCGAGCCGCACGCGCCGCAGGAGCCCAGCCTGGTGCTGGACCACACCACGGCCTGCGTGCGGATCGAGCGCAGCATCCTGGGCACGATCCAGGTCGTCGGCGACGAGGTGGACGACGACCCGCTGGAGATCCACCTGGCCGACAGCATCCTGGACGCCACCGGGCCGGACCGCCCGGCGCTCTCCGGGCCCGACTGCGAGCACGCCTACGCGGTGCTGCACGCGCACCGCTCCACGGTGGTCGGCGAGGTGCACACCCACGCGGTGCGGATCGCCGAGGACAGCGTCTTCACCGGCCGGATGCGGGTGGCCCGCCGCTCGCTCGGCTGCCTGCGGTTCTGCTACGTGCCCCCGGGCTCGCGCCCCCCCCGCCGGTACGAGTGCCAGCCCGACCGGGTGCGCTCGGCGGTGACCGAGCTGGTCGAGCGCGGCGAGCTGGACCCGGCGCGGGCCGAGCGGCTGCGCGAGACCGAGGCGCAGCGGGTGCGCCCGCTCTTCACCAGCCTCCGGTACGGCACGCCCGGCTACGGCCGGCCGGCCGCCGGCTGCGCGCCGGAGATCACCCGCGGCGCCGAGGACCGCTCCGAACTGGGCGCCTTCCACGACCTGTTCCAGCCCCAGCGCGAGGACAACCTGCGGGCGCGGCTGGCCGAGTACACCCCGGCCGGCACCGACGCCGGCCTCTTCTTCGCCACCTGACCGACCCTGAGCAACTCCCAACCAGCTAAATACCGTTGACTGTGAGAGGGACCCCGTGCACGCAGACTTCTCGCGCCTGACCTTCCGGCCCGGCAGGCACTACTCCGCGGTGCTGACCCAGCAGGGCCGGGTCCAGCTCGACGCCGACGCCAACGAGCAGGCCGCGATCGAGCGCCACCAGCTGCGCACGCTCGCCACCGACCTGATCGGCCGGCGCGGCGGGCCCGCCGGCGCGGCCGGGTTCGCGATCGGCTACCTGCCGGGCAACCACGACCTGGACGACCTCGCCATCGGCGGCGGCCGGTACTACGTGGACGGCGTCCTGTGCGAGGCCGACCGGCCCGGGCCCGGCACCGCCGTGCCCGACGACGGCGTCTGGGGCGCCGAGGCCCGGGAGGCGCCCGCCGGCTGGACGTACTGGGACCAGCCGGACGCCTACCGGGACCAGGAGCGCCCCGGCGACCGGCTGCCCGACGCGTTCCCGTTCCTGGTCTACCTGAAGGTCTGGGAGCGCAGTGTCACCGCCGTGGAGGACCCGGAGATCCGCGAGGTCGCGCTCGGCGCGGCGATGCCCGACACGGCGGCCCGGGCCAAGGTCGTCTGGCAGGTACTGGCCCTTCCCGCCTCGGAGTTGAACGTGCCGGACGGCGGTCCGTCCCGGGTGCTGGAGGCCTTCGACGCCTGGGCCGCGCCCCGCGAGCGGCCCTCCTCCTGGCTGGCCGCGCGGGCCCGGCGGCCGGAGCGGGCCGGCGAGGACCCGTGCCTGGCGCACCCCGAGGCCGGCTACCGGGGCCCGGAGAACCAGCTGTACCGGGTGGAGGTCCACCACGGCGGATCGGCGGAGGGCGGCGCCACCTTCAAGTGGTCCCGGGAGAACGGCTCGGTCGTCCTCCCGATCGCCTCGGTCGAGGGCGTCTGGGTCGCCCTGGACACGCTGGGCGACGACGACAAGCTCGGCCTCTCGGTGGGCGACCGGGTCGAGGTCGCGGACAGCGCGTACGTCAGCCGGGACGAGGCGGCGAACCTGCTCCAGGTGGAGGAGATCGACCTGCCGGGCCGCCGGGTGCGGCTGTCCGCCGAGCCGGTCCCGGGGGTCGGGCGGCTGGCCGAACTCCACCCCTTCCTGCGCCGCTGGGACCACCGGGAGGCCCGCGGCCGGGACGCCCTGCCCCTGGCCGGCGGCGCCCTGCAGCTCGCGGAGGGCGCCTGGCTCGACCTGGAGGACGGCGTCCAGGTGTACTTCCGGCCGGGCGGCGCCTACACCCGGGGGGACTACTGGCTGGTCCCCGCCCGCACCGCCACCGGGTCGGTGGAGTGGCCGCGGAACGCGGCCGGGGAGGCGCTGCTCCAGGAGCCGGCCGGGGTCCGGGTGCACCACGCCCCGCTCGCCTGGGTGAAGGGCCCGACCACCGTCGTCGACCTCCGCCAGACCTTCGCCCCGCTGACGGCCACCGCCCGCTCCGAGATCTGATCGGCCGGGGCGCGACGGCGGGCGCGGCAGGGCCGTCGGCGTCCTCGAGCCGACGGCAACGGGCCCGGGTGGGGGCGTCGACGGCGAAATGTGAACCGGCCACGCCCCCCACCCGCGCACATCGGCCATCCCACCGATACGTCGCGGACATTCCCGGTGTTCGCGGTGTTCGTGGTGTTCCCGGTGCCCCCGGTGTTCGCGGTGTTCACGTGTTGTCCGAATGGTGGTCGGGCTTTTTGACATCCTCCTTATCGTCATACATTCTTCTCGGCATGTCTGACCGTCACCCGATCACGTGCGCCGCCATCGAGCTGGCGCTGATCGGCGTGGCCGCGCACTGCGTTTCCGACAATCTCTGTCGCTGAATCCGCCCTGTCCCGACGCGTTTAGCGGTGATCGCCGCGTCGGGGCGTCGCCCCCTGCTGCGGGCGCGGTGCCGCTCACTTTTCCCAGGCCTCACTGTCGCCCGCCTTCCTCCGTACACCATCGGTAGCGAAAGGCCCCCTTTCCGATGTCTCGAACCACCACCTTCACCCCTCGCCGCCTCGCCACGGCGACCGTCACCGTCGCACTGGTCGTCGGGCTGGCGGCGTGCGGACCGAAGGCCGACGGCGGTGGAGGCTCCGGCAAGGACGCCGCGCCGCAGCAGGGCGGCACCCTCACCGTCCTCAACCAGAACCCGCAGGACCAGTTCGACCCCGCGCGGCTCTACACCTCCGGCGGCGGCAACGTCCCGTCCCTGATCTTCCGCACCCTCACCACCCGCAACCGGGCCGACGGCGCGGCCGGCACCAAGGTCGTCCCGGACCTCGCCACCGACACCGGCACCCCGTCGGAGGGCGCGACGGTGTGGACGTACCACCTCAAGGACGGCCTGACGTTCGAGGACGGTTCGCCGATCACCACGGCCGATATCAAGTACGGCATCGAAAGGTCATTCGCCCCCGAACTCTCGGGCGGTGCACCGTTCCTGAGGGACTGGCTGGTCGGCGCCGCGGACTACCAGGGCCCGTACAAGGACGCGCGCGGTCTGGACGCCATCGAGACGCCGGACGAGAAGACCATCGTCTTCCGTCTCAACAAGCCCGAGGGCGACTTCCCCTACCTCGCCACCCAGACGCAGTTCGCCCCCGTCCCGAAGGCCAAGGACACCGGGACGAAGTACCAGGAGCACCCCGTCTCCTCCGGCCCCTACCAGGTCGTCAAGAACGAGAACGACGGCGCCCACCTCGTCCTCAAGCGCAACCCCAACTGGTCGGCGGCGACGGACGACCAGCGCAAGGCGTACCCGGACACCATCGACGTGCAGTCCGGGCTCGACCCTGCGGTGATCAACCAGCGGCTCTCCGCCGGCACCGGCGCCGACGCGGCCGCCGTCACCACCGACACCAACCTCGGCCCCTCCGAGCTCGCCCAGGTGAAGGACGACAAGTCGCTCGCCGCGCGCGTCGGCACCGGCCACTTCGGCTACGTCAACTACCTGGCGTTCAACCCGAAGGTCAAGCCCTTCGACGACCCCAAGGTCCGGCAGGCCGTCGCCTACGCGATCAACCGCACCTCGGTCGTCAACGCGGCCGGCGGCTCCTCGCTCGCCGAGGCCGCCACCACCTACCTGCCCGCCCAGGAGACCTTCGGGTACACGCCGTACGACCCGTTCCCGGCCGGTGCCACGGGCAACCCGGCGAAGGCCAGGGAGCTGCTGAAGGAGGCCGGCTACCCGGACGGCCTGACCATCACGCTCACCCACTCCAGCGCCACCGGCAAGGGCTACGGCCCGGACCTGGCCGCCGCCGTCCAGGACGGCCTGAAGGCCGCCGGGATCACCGTCCAGCTGGAGGCCCTGGACTCCACCCGGTACTCCAAGACGATCCACACCGTCGGCACCGAGCCCGGCCTCTTCCTCTCCGGCTGGGGCGCCGACTGGCCGTCCGGCGGCCCGTTCCTGGCCCCGATCTTCGACGGCCGGCAGATCGTCACCGACGGCTACAACTTCAACTCCGCGCAGCTGGACGACCCTTCGGTGAACGACGAGATCGACCAGATCAACAAGATCACCGACCACGCCGAGGCCGCCAAGCGCTGGGGCGCCCTGGACAAGCGGATCGGCGACCAGGCCCTCACCGTCCCGCTGTTCCACCCCGTCTACAAGCGGCTGTCCGGCAAGGACGTCCGCAACATCGTCATCAGCGACTGGACCGGCGTCCTCGACATCTCCCAGGTCGCGGTCAAGTAACGGACGGGACCGGACGGATCGATCGGACAACCATGGCTCCACAGCAACCCCGAGCCGGGGAGGCCCCCGCGGCCTCCCCGGCCGCCGGGGGACCACAGGTGTGGCGGCGGCTGCTCGCGCGGCGCGCCGCCCTCACCGCCGGCCTCGTCATCGTCCTGCTCGTCCTGATCGCCGCGGCGGCACCGCTGCTCAGCGCGATCGAGGGCCAGGACCCCACCGGCTACCACAACGACCTGCTCGACTCGGCGGCCGGCGGGGTGCCCACCGGCTCCTTCGGCGGCGTCAGCGCCGAGCACTGGCTCGGCGTCGAACCCGGCACCGGGCGGGACGTGTTCGCCCGACTGGTGCACGGCGCCCGGATCTCGCTGCTCGTCGCCGTCGGCGCCACCCTCGTCCAGGTCGCGATCGGCGTCCTGCTCGGCCTCGCCGCGGGCCTCGGCAACCGGTGGCTCGACCAGCTGATCGGCAACACCACCGAGGTGATGCTCGCGCTGCCCACGCTGGTCTTCGCCATCTCGCTGATGGCGGTCGTGCCCCCCGGCTTCCCCCGCCCGCTGCTGCTGACCCTGGTCATCGGGCTGCTGGGCTGGGCCGGCACCGCACGGGTGGTCCGGGCGCAGACGCTCAGCCTCCGGCAGCTCGACTACGTGGCCGCGGCCCGGCTCGCCGGCGCCACCCGGTGGCGGATCGCCCGCCGGGAGCTGCTGCCGTCCCTGGCCGCGCCGGTCATCACCTACGCGGCGGTGCTGCTGCCGTCCAACGTGGTCGCCGAGGCCGGGCTGTCCTTCCTCGGGGTGGGCGTCAAGCCGCCGACCTCCTCGTGGGGCCAGATGCTCTCCGGGGCGACCACCTGGTTCCGCGCGGACCCGATGTACGTGCTGCTCCCCTCCGCGCTGCTGTTCACCACCGTGCTCGCCTTCACCGTGCTCGGCGACGCCGTCCGCACCGAGCTCGACCCCCGTGCGGCCTCCCGGCTGCGGGTCGGTACGGCGCGCGGCGGCTCCGGTCCGTCGAAGGCCGGCCCCTCGGGTGCCGTTCCGTCGAGCGCCGGTCCGTCGAGCACGGGCCGGGGCCCCTCCGAGGAGGCCACCGCATGACCCGCTTCCTGCTCCGCAAGGCCGTCGGCATGCTCGGCGTCCTGCTCGTCCTCTCCCTGGTCGTCTACGCGGTCTTCTACATCGCCCCCGGCGACCCGGCCCAGCTCGCCTGCGGCGAGAAGTGCAGCCCCGCCCAGGTCGCCCAGGTGCGCGAACGGCTCGGCCTCGACGCGCCCGTCTACCTCCAGTACGCCCACTTCCTCCAGGGCGTCGTCGCCGGCCGCGACTTCAGCGCCGGGACGGGCCTGCTGCACTGCCAGGCGCCCTGCCTGGGCATCTCCTACCGCAGCGGCGAGCAGGTCACCGACATGATCACCGCCCGGCTCCCGGTGACGGCCTCGCTGGCGCTCGGCGCGATGGTGCTCTGGCTGGTCCTCGGGGTCGGCACCGGGCTGGTCTCCGCGCTGCGCCGGGGCCGGCTCAGCGAGCGGCTGCTGACCGCGCTGACGCTGGCCGGCAGCTCCATCCCGGTCTTCGTCATCGGCCTGGTGCTGCTCATCGTCCTGTGCGCCCAGCTCCAGTGGCTGCCGTTCCCGAGCTACGTGCCCCTCACCGAGGACCCGCAGCAGTGGTTCTGGGGACTGCTGCTGCCCTGGGTCTCGCTCGCGCTCATCGAGTCCGCGAAGTACGCCCGGCTGACCCGCTCCTCCATGCTGGAGACCCTCGCCGACGACCACATCCGGACCTTCCGGGCGTACGGCGTCAGCGAGCGGCACCTGGTGACCAGGCACGCGCTGCGCGGCGCGCTCACCCCGGTGATCGCGCTGACCGCCATCGACCTCGGGACGATGTTCGGGTCCGCCGTGCTGACCGAGTCGCTCTTCGGCCTCCCGGGGCTCGGCAAGCTGCTGGTCACCTCGGTCGGCCTGATCGACCTGCCGACCGTCGTCGGCCTCACCCTCGTCACCGGGTTCTTCGTGGTCCTCGCCAACGTCATCGCGGACGTGCTCTACGCGGTGACCGACCGAAGGGTGGTCCTGACGTGAGCGCCGGAACCCTGAGCCCCGAGCCCCGGGGCCCCGAACCCCGGGCCGCCGAAGCCCGCGGTGAGGCCCTGGTCGACGTCCGGGACCTGGTCGTCGACTTCCCGGTCGGCGACGGCCACGTCCGCGCCGTCGACGGCGTGGGCTTCACCCTGGAGGCCGGGCAGGCGCTCGGCATCGTCGGCGAGTCCGGCTCCGGCAAGAGCACCGTCGCCTACGGGCTGCTCGGCCTGCACCGCGGCACCGGCGCCCGGATCGGCGGCTCGGTGCGGGTCGCCGGCGTCGACGCCGTCACCGCCGAGGGCGACGAACTCCGGCGCCTGCGCGGCGGGTTGGCCGCCATGGTGTTCCAGGACCCGCTCTCCGCCCTCGACCCGTACTACGCGGTGGGCGACCAGATCGCCGAGGTCGTACGGGTGCACCGGGACGTCTCCCGACGGGACGCCCGGGCCCGGGCCGTCGAGGTGCTCGACCGCGTGGGCATCGCCGACGCGGCGCGGCGCTCGCGGTCGCGTCCGCACGAGTTCAGCGGCGGCATGCGCCAGCGGGTGCTGATCGCGATGGCCCTGGCCTGCGAGCCGCGGCTGCTGGTCGCCGACGAGCCGACGACCGCGCTGGACGTCACCGTCCAGGCCCAGATCCTCGACCTGCTGCACGAGTTGCGGGCCGAGACCGGCGCCGGGCTGGTCCTGGTCACCCACGACCTGGGCGTGGTCGCCGGGAGCGTCGACCGGGTGCTGGTGATGAAGGACGGCCGGGCCGTGGAGCACGGGCCGGTCGCCGAGGTGCTGGGCGCTCCGCGCGAGCCGTACACCCGCGCGCTGCTGTCGGCGGTGCCCCGGGTCGACGCGCCCGCCGAGTCGGCCGAGCCGACCAGGTCGGCCGGGCCCGTCGGGGATGACGTGCTACTCGAAGCCGTCGACCTGCGCCGGGAGTTCGCCACCCGCGGCGGCCTCACCCGGCGCACCGGCCCGGTGACCGCCGTGGACGGCGTCTCGCTCACCGTACGGGCCGGCGAGACGCTGGGCGTGGTCGGCGAGTCCGGTTCCGGGAAGACCACGCTCGGGCGGATGCTCGTCCGGCTGCTGGAGCCGACCGGCGGCCGGCTGCACTACCGCGGCCGGGACATCGGAGCGCTCGGGGAGAAGGAACTGCGCCCGCTCCGGCGGGAGTTGCAGATGGTCTTCCAGGACCCGGTGTCCTCGCTCAACCCGCGCCGCAGCATCGGCGAGTCCATCGCCGACCCGCTGCGCATCGCCGGGGAGAGCGACGAGCGCCGCATCCGCAGCCAGGTCGGCGAACTCCTCGAACGCGTGGGGCTCGACGCCGACTGGTACCACCGCTACCCGCACGAGTTCTCCGGCGGGCAGCGGCAGCGGGTCGGCATCGCCCGCGCGCTGGCACCCCGACCGCGGCTGATCGTCTGCGACGAACCGGTCTCCGCGCTGGACGTCACCACCCAGGCCCAGGTGGTCGAGCTGCTGGGCGAGTTGCAGCGCGACCTCGGCCTCGCGCTGGTCTTCATCGCCCACGACCTCGCCGTGGTCCGGCAGGTGAGCGACCGGGTCGCGGTGATGCGGGCCGGGCGGATCGTGGAACAGGGCGACGCCGACACGGTGTACGACTCCCCCCAGCACGCCTACACCAAGGGCCTGTTGGCCGCCGTGCCGGTCCTGGACCCGGCCGAGGCGACCGCCCGCCGCCACGCCCGCCTGGCCTCCGCCGGCGCCTGACCGTCGACCGCCCGGCCCGGGTCGCACCTCGCGGGGTGCGGCCCGGGCCGGGCGGTCGCGTACAGATTCATGACGAATCATCAGTTGGTCTTGGTGACCCTGGAGTTGGTGCCTTCACCCGCGCGGCCTTCGTCCCGGCCCTCGACCAGGACGGCGGGCTCCAGCGGCGAGGCGATCTCCTGCGGCCTACTGCGGGACGCCCAGTCGCGGATGCCGAGCACCACCATCACGAAGAAGATCCCGTAGACGATGCCGGAGAAGTACAGCTCGGAGTGGACCGCGAGCGGCACGCCCACCAGGTCGACGGCCAGCCAGACGAACCAGAACTCCACGTAGCGGCGGGCCTGGCTGTACATGGCGAGGATCGAGCCGACGAAGATCCAGGCGTCCGCGAGGACCATCCACCACGGCGCCCCGGGGTAGAACGAGGCGTCCGTCCCCTTCAGCACCGCGCCGAACGCGGCCGTCCCCGCCACCATCGCGGCCGCCAGCACGGCGCGTTCCTGCCACGACGCCCAGCGGACGTTGATGGTGCCTTCCTGCTCGCGGCTGCGCTTCCAGGTCGCCCAGCCCCAGGAGGCCGAGACGATGATGACGATCTGCCGGGCGGCGTTGCCGCCGAGGTGCACGTTCAGGCTGGCGATCAGCAGCAGCACCGAGCCGAGGATCTGCACCGGCCAGGCCACCAGCGAGCGCCGCAGGGCGAGCCAGACGGTGGCGAGCGCCAGGATGTTGCCCAGGAAGTCGGACCAGTAGACGGGGAGGCCGAAGAAGTCGAACTGCTCGTTCAACCAGTGGAACGCGCTCATGACTCACACCTTTGTTCGTGCGGAGCGAGGTGGGGGAAGGGGCGGTCGGCCCCGCCGAAGCGGGGGGTGCGGGGCCGACCGGGCTCGTGGCGCGGGACGCGGGGTCGCGGGGGAAGCGGGGGCGCGCGCCGGGCAGGTGAAGGACGGTGCGAAGAGGTGGTGCGGGCGGATCAGAAAAGAACGGTTCAGAAGAGAACGGTTCAGAAGAGAACGGTTCCGGAGAGGACGCTTCAGGAGAGGCGCTTCAGGAGAGGACGGCGAGCACGTGCCGTCCGTGCTCGGAGTCCAGCAGGGTTTCGGAGCGGCGGACGTCCTCCCGGGCGGCGAGCAGCAGCTCGTCGACGGAGGCGAACCGCTCGGTGCCCCGGATCCGGGCGACGAACCAGAGCTCGACGCGCTCGCCGTACAGGTCGCCCGGGGTGTCGTGGCAGTACACCTCGGTGTGGATCTCGGAGGTGTCGCAGAAGGTGGGGTTGGTGCCGACGCTGATCGTCGCGCGGTGCACGGTGCCGCTCGCGCGGCGGGCCAGCCAGCCGCTGTAGATCGCGGGCGGCGGGGCGGGGGTGCCGGGGTCGGGGGCGATGTTGGCGGTGGGGAAGCCCAGCCCCCTCCCCCGGCCGGCACCGTGCACCACGGTGCCGGACAGGGGGGCCGTCGGGGTGTCAGCCATGGGGGGTGAGCTCACGGAACTGGCTGGTGTGGAAGACCAGCGGCTCCACCCCGGGGAACAGCTCGACGGTGAGCAGTTCCAGCAGGACGATCTCGTGGTCGCCGCCGTCGTACACCGCGTGTACCCGGGCGGTCAGCCAGAGCGCCGCGTCGTGGATCAGCACCGCGCCGTCCGGCGTGGCCTGCCAGCCGGTGCCGTCGAAGCGGTCGCCCGCGCGGGAGGCGAGCCGCCGGCAGAGCGCGCCCTGGCCGCGGCTGAGCACGCTCAGCCCCAGCTCCGGAGCCTCCCTCAGCCGGGGCCAGGTGGTGGAGGTGCGGGCCACGCTGACCGCGACCATCGGCGGCTCCAGCGAGATCGACACGAAGGAGCTGACCGCGAGCCCGACCGGTTCGCCGTCGCGCAGCGCGCCGAGCGCGACCACCCCGGTGGGGTAGGCCCCGAACGCCTGGCGCAGCGCCGCGCCGTCCAGCTCGGCCCGGTCGGGCCGCTCCGCGGCGCTCGCCGCGGCCGCGGTCGGGTGGTGGGCGGGAGTGACCATGGTCGTCGCCGTCCTCTCGTCGCCGGTGCGGGGGGGGTCAGTGCCGGTACCGCGCGGCCGGGTGGCTGGCCGGCAGCGCCCGGTCGGACGCGCCGGTCAGCCGCTCGCGCAGCGACTCGCCCTCCGCGTACTCGCCGCGGAAGACGCCGCGGGCGCGCAGGATCGGCAGCACCGACTCGACGAACTCGACGGTGGAGGCGGGCTGGACGGTCGGCGAGAGCAGGAAGCCGTCCAGGTCGGCGCCCTCCGCCAGGGCGCAGATCTCGTCGGCGATCTCCTCGGCGGTGCCGACCACCGGGCGGGCGCCGACGCCGTGGGTGTGCCAGTCGGCGAGCACGTCGCCGACGGTCTTGTCGGCGAACCGGGCGACCTGGGTCTGCGACATCTCGGTGGACAGCTCCGCCATCGGGGTGTCCGGCACGTACGAGGACAGGTCGAGGCCGGTGAACATGGCGTAGCTGGCGACGGTGACCTCCGGGCGCTGGGCGTCCAGGACGCGCTGCCAGCGGCGTTCGGCGTCGGCGGTGGTGGCACCGATCACGCAGGAGAACGCCGACATCACCTTGACCTCGTCGGCGCCGCGGCCGGCCCGGACGGCCTCCTCGCGGATCGCCGCGGTGTGCCCGGCGAGCTGTTGGACGGTGCCGCTGCCGACGAACATGCACTCGCCGTGCCGCCCGCCGACGCGGCGCCCGGCCGGGGAGGCGCCGGCCTGGAACAGCACCGGGGTGCCCTGCGGGGAGCGGGCGGTGTTGCCGTAGCCCTGCGAGCGGAAGTACGGGCCGTCGTGCTCGACCAGGTGGACCTTGGCCGGGTCGGCGAAGCGGCCGGCCTTGTCCTTCTCCAGGGCGTCGGGCTCCCAGGAGCCCTCCCAGTACTTGTAGACCAGGTCGAGGAAGTCCTCGGCCATCCGGTACCGGTCGTCGTGCGCCACCATGTCCATCCCGAAGGCCTTGACGGCGGTGTCGGCGGTGCCGGTGGTGACGATGTTCCAGCCGAGCCGGCCGCCGGAGAGCTGGTCCAGGGTGGCGAGTCGGCGGGCGAAGGCGTACGGCGGCTCGACCAGCACCGAGCCGGTCACCACCAGGCCGAGGTCGGTGGTGCTGGCGAGCAGGGCCGAGGCGATCACGAACGGGTCCAGGCGCGGCAGGTCGAGGGT
>NZ_LFVW01000176.1:0-7453 GCF_001182915.1 Kitasatospora sp. MY 5-36 | reverse complement strand
GTGCCGGCGGCTGTCGGGGTGGCGCCAGGTGGCGGTGCCGCTCGCGTTGGTCTGGGCGTTCTCGAACAGTCCGAGCTTGAGGTTGCGCATGGGGTGTTCTCCGTTGAACTGGTGGTGCGGGGGAACCGGGGTGCTGAGCGGACCGGGCGTGGGGGCCGGGGACCGTCAGGGTGCTACGGGAACGGCGGGGGCGTCGAGGACCGCGCTGGTCGCGTCGGGGAGCGGGGCGGGTGCGCCGAGGGGGCCGGCGGCCGCGTCGAGCTGCGCCGCGGAGGGCATGGCGGACTGGGCGCCGAGCCCGGTGACGGCCAACGAGGCCGCGCGGACGGCTCGTTCGGCGGCGGCGAGCAGGTCGGCGCCACGGGCGAGGGAGTCGGCGAGGGCTCCGCAGAAGGTGTCGCCGGCGCCGACGGTGTCGACGGCGTCCACGACGGGGGCCGGCAGGTGCACGGCGGGACGGCCGGGCTGTTTGACCAGCGCCCCGTCCGCGCCGAGCGTCACCACGACCGCCCGGCAGGGCAGGGCGGCCCGCTCCAGCAGTTCGCGCGCCCCGTCGGGGCCGGCGGGCGGCTCCGCGCCGAGCAGGGCGGCGAGTTCGCCGAGGTTGGGGACGAGGACGTCGACGGCGGCGAGCACCTCCGGGGCGACCGGGCGGGCCGGGGCCGGGTTGAGGACGACGGTGCCGCCCTGCTCCCGGGCCCGCAGCACGGCGGCGGCGACCACCTCGGCGGTGATCTCGTGCTGCACCAGGACCACCTCGCCCGCGGACCGGGCCAGCCGCTGCGGCAGGTCCGCGACGGACAGTTCGGCGTTGGCGCCCGGGTTGACCACGATGGTGTTCTCGCCGGCCCGGTCGACCACCACCGAGGCGATCCCGGTGGTGCTCTCCGGTGCCGGGCGCACCGCCCCGACGTCCACTCCTTCGGCGGCGAGCGCCCGCAGGATGGCGTCGGCGTCCGGGCCGACCCGGGCGACCATCCGCACCCGCGAGCCGAGCCGGGCCGCCGCGACGGCCTGGTTGGCGCCCTTGCCGCCGACGCCCTCCACGAAGCCCCGCGCGAGCACGGTCTCGCCGGGTCGCGGCAGGTCCTCGACGGTCAGGACGAGGTCGCGGTTGATCGAACCGACGACGGTGATGGGCGGCATCTGCACTCCTTGGGAGATCGATCTCCCACACTGTGGACCAGGCCCCCGGAACCGTCAAGTACCCTCGTGCTGCGTATTCCGCGAGCTCAGCCGAGCCCGTTCCCGACCGCGAAGGACCGCCCCACGTGACAGCGCCCCGACTCCTCGACGTGGCCGCGGCCGCCGGTGTCTCCCGCGCGACCGCCTCACGCGTCCTGGCCGGCACCCAGCGCAACGTCGACCCCGAACTCGCCCGCCGCGTCGAGGAGGCCGCCCGGCACCTCGGCTACCGCACCAACCACTCCGCCCGGGCGCTGCGCACCGGCACCACGGGCACCATCGGCGTGGTCGTCCCCTCGCTCGCCAACCCGTACTTCGTCCAGCTCGCCGACGCCCTCGCCCAGCAAGTCCGCGCCGCCGGCGGGCAGTTGGTGGTCTCCGACGCCGCCAACGACACCGCCGTCGAGGCCGAGCAGATCGAGACCCTGCTCGGCGGCCGGGTCGACGGGCTGCTCGTCGTCCCGGTCTCCGCCGGCGCGTCCGGCCCCGCCGTCCGGGCCGCCGCCCAGCGGACCCCGGTCGTCCTGTTCGACCGCTGGGCCACCGGCTCCGGCACCGTGGCCGTCACCCTCGACAACACCGCCGCGATGCGGCTGCTCCTCGACCACCTCGAAGGCCTCGGCCGCCACCGGATCGCCCTGGTCGCCGCCGACCAGGCGTCCTCCTCCGGCGCGGAGCGCCTCGCCGCCTTCACCGGGGCCCGCGGCGCCGACGCCACCACCGTCCTGCTGCCCAGCTTCACCACCGACGCCGGGCGCACCGCGGGCCGCCGGATCGCCGAACAGCACGCCGGGATCGACGCCGTGGTCTGCGGGGCGGACGTCCTCGCGGTCGGGCTGGTCAGCACCCTGCAGCGCTCGGCGATCCCCGTCCCCGGCCGGATCGCCGTCACCGGCTTCGACGACACCGAGATGCTCGAACTCCTCGACCCGCCCATCACCTCGATCCGCCACCCGCTCACCGCCATGGCCGAGCGCGCCCTGACCCTCCTTCAGTCCCCGGCCCGTGAACGGTCGGAGCGGGTGGAGCGCTTCGCGCCGCAGCTGGTGGTGCGCTCCTCCACGGACGCCGACGCCTGAGCGGGCGAGAGGCGGCCCCGGTGTGCGGCGCGCACCCCGGGGCCGCCTCCCGGCGGGCCGCTCCGGCCCTCGACCGGGCGGGACCCCTCAGGCCTTCCGCCGCACCGCGATGACGGCCGCGCCCAGCACGCAGGCGACGGCGGCGGTGACGTAGGCGAGGTGGTAGCCGCCGAGCTGGTCCGAGCTGGTCCCCGCGACCAGGACCATCACCGCGACACCCGCGCTGGCGCCGATCTGCTGCGTCACGACGTTCACCGCGCCCGCGACGGCGTGCTGCTGCTCCGGGACGCCGGAGAGCCCGGCCGTGGTCATCGAGGGGAAGTTCAGCCCCTGGCCGATGCCGCTGACCACCAGGCCGGGCAGCACGTGCAGCACGTAGTTCCCGTCCTGCGGCGTGCCCAGCCACAGCCCGGTGCCGACGCCGATCAGGACCAGGCCGACGGCCATCAGCGTCCGCGGGGAGTACGTGGCCAGCAGCCGGCCGGTGACGAAGTTGGCGGTGAGGAACACCGCCAGGGACATCGGCACCAGCGCCAGGCCGGACTCGGAGGGCGAGTAGTGCAGCATCCCCTGGAGGTACAGCGGGGCGAAGAACAGCATCCCGATCGAGCCCGTGTACTGGAGGAACGCCGACAGGCTCGCGTCCCGCACCGAGGCGATCCGGAAGAGGCCGAGCGGGAGCACCGGGTCGGCCGTGCGGTGCTCCCGGACGACGAACAGCACCAGGGAGACCGCCGCGGCGGCCAGGACGGTCCACGCCGTCGCGCCGCTGCTGCTCACGCCGACCACGAGCAGGGTGAGGCCGAGGGTGCCGGTGATCGCGCCGGGCAGGTCCAGCCGGCCGCGGTGACCGGCGCCGTCGGGCAGTCCGACGCGGGTCGCGGCCAGCACGCCGACCCCGATCAGCACCGAGAACCAGAGCACCGAACGCCAGCCGAAGAACTGGGTCAGGACGCCGCCCAGCAGCACTCCGCCGCTGAAGCTCACGGCGCCGACGGCCGTGTACACGCTGATCGCCCGGTTGCGGGCCGGGCCGACCGGGAAGAGCGCGGTGAGCAGGCCCAGCGCGGCCGGCCCCGACAGGGCGGCGCCGATGCCCTGGACGGCGCGCGCGCCCAGCAGCGTGACGGTGTTCGGGGCCACCGCCCCGACCAGCGCGGACACGGTGAACAGGGCGACGCCGACCTCGAACACCCGCCGCCGCCCGAGGACGTCGGCCAGCCGGCCGCCCACCAGCAGGAAGCCGGCGAAGGTGACGGCGTAGGCGGTCATCACCCACTGGAGCGTGGTCTCCCCCAGGTCGAAGCGCTCTCCGACGGACGGCAGGGCGGCGTTGAGCACGCCGAGACCGCTCACGTCCAGGGCGAACGCCCCGGCCAGCACGCCGAGCGCCAGCCCCGGCCGACGGGCCGACTCGACCACGGTGGCGGTCATGCGGGCCCGCCCGGGAGCTCGCGGCCGAGCGCACGGCGCCGCGGGAGGGACCTTACTAAGGAGCTGTCGGCACTGGCTGACGATGCATCAAGATTCTCAACTGCCATGCGGTCAGCTTGCATTGATCGCTCATCCGCTGTCCACCCCGCCCGGCGCGCATGGTACCGGCAGTCGACCCTTCCCCAGGTCATTCGATTTCCGTCGACCTCTACCCGACGGCGGCACCCACCACACATTCGTACATCTGTCGCATCGAGGAGATCGAATCGGACACTTTGTCGATCAAATCCCGCCAGCGCTTCATCCGGCCGTCGAAATACGCGATCCTTGAATCGATGAACGCGTAGTCGACACATCTCTCCGCACCCCGAGGGCGGATGAACATACCCGCGCTGCGGAATTCTCAGCAGCGGAAGTGGCCGGCAGCCCGACCGGCAGGAGCCGAACGCGTCGGCCAGAATTCCACAGTGTGCCGCTGATCAGTGAGCCGCTGAACGGCGACCACTCAAGCACCCCCGAAGACCCGACCCTCACCCCGTCCTGCCGCGCCGCGCGGTCGGCACCCCGAGTCCTTCCTCCTGTCGCGAGAGGAGCAGCGCTGCCCGACCGCACGTCCATGCATGTCATGTACAGACCTACTACCATGCCGGCAGGCTGACCGGCGCTGCCCCGACGCCGCCCACCCTCCACTCCGCCCCGACCGCCTTTCGTTCGCTCCACCGGATTTCCCGTTCACTTCACCGGACTTCCCGTTCACGTCGAGCGCGAACTCCGGAAACACCGGCCCCGTCCGCTCGCCGCCCCGCCGATTCCGCGACGGCCCCCGGCGCGGAGGACGGATCCCGCCGTGCCCCGCCCCCCTGTTCCCGGCTGCCCTGAAATCGGCGTCCCCCCCGACCGGCCGGCCGCGAAGCCCCGTCCTCCATTCCATCCGCCCTGCTGAGGGAGTCGCCATGCCCCACGAGCGCGCAGCGCGAGACATCACCGACGTCACGGATTTCCTGCTGTCCCGCTTCGCCGAGCTGTCGGACGTGTCCGCGGCCTCGGTGGACCTCCGGGCGCCCATGCACCGGTACGGGCTGGACTCGTTGAAGTCGGTGAACCTCGCGGCCTCCCTGTCCGAGTACCTCGGCTGGCAGGTCCCGGCCACCTGGATGTGGCAGTACCCGACCCTGGACGGACTGGCCCGCGCCCTCGTCGACGGCCCGCGCGCCGCCGGGCCCGCCCCCGGCGCCGAGCGCCGCAAGCCCGCGCACGAGCCGGTCGCGGTCGTGGGCATCGGCTGCCGCTTCCCCGGCGGACCGGACCCGTCCTCGTTCTGGCGGCTGCTGGTCGAGGGCGGCGACGCCGTCGGACCGGTGCCGGCCGCCCGCCGCGAGCTGCTGGGCGACCGGGTGCGCTGGAGCGGGTTCATCGACGGCATCGACCGGTTCGACCCGCTGTTCTTCGGCATCTCGCCCCGCGAGGCCGTCCAGATGGACCCGCAGCAGCGCCTCGTCCTGGAGCTGTGCTGGGAGGCGCTGGAGGACGCGGGCATCGCGCCGGACAGCCTCGTCGGCACCGACACCGGCGTGTTCATGGCCTCCTGCTGGAACGACTACGCCGCGCTGGCGCACTACCGCGGCCCCGACGCCCAGATCACCCCGCACACCGCGACCGGCATCCACGACGGCATCATCGCCAACCGCGTCTCCTACGTCCTCGGCCTCCAGGGCCCCAGCATGGCGATCGACGCCGCCTGCGCCGGATCCCTGGTCTCGGTGCACGTCGGGTGCCAGTCGATCCAGCTGGGCGAGAGCGACCTGGTGCTGGCCGGCGGCGTCAACCTCAGCTTCGTCCCCGACTACTACACCGCCATGGACCAGCTGGGCGCGATCTCCCCCGACGGCCGCTGCAAGACCTTCGACGCCCGGGCCAACGGCACCACCCGCGGCGAGGGCGCCGGCGTCGTCGTGCTCGCCCCGCTGAGCGTGGCGCTGGAGCGCGACCTGCCGGTGTACTGCCTCATCAAGGGCAGCTCCTCCAACAACGACGGTCCCAGCAACGGGATGACGGCGCCCAACCCGCAGGCGCAGGAGAAGATGCTCCGCACCGCGTACCAGCGGGCGGGCATCGCCCCGGACCTCGTGGACTACATCGAGTGCCACGGCACCGCGACGCCCCTCGGCGACCCGATCGAGGCCAACGCCGTCGGCGCGGTCCTGGGCGGCGCCGACCGCGCGGCGCCGCTGAGGATCGGCTCCGTCAAGTCCAACGTCGGGCACCTGGAGGCGGCGGCCGGCATCGTCGGCCTGGCCAAGCTCGCACTGTCGATGCGCAACGGCGTCCTGCCGCCGAGCCTGCACTACAGCGCACCCAACCCGCAGATCCTGTTCGACGCGTACAACCTCACCGTCCAGGACCGGCTGACGCCGTGGCCGCGCCGCTCCGACGCCCGCCGGGGCGGCGTCAGCTCCTTCGGCTTCGGCGGCGCGATCTGCCACATCGCCGTCGAGGAACTGCCGCGCCCCGAGGCCTCGCTGCTGCTGCTGGCCGCGGACTCCCCCGCGGAGCTGGCCGAGCGGGCCCTGGAGTCGCGGGACGCGACCGACCTGCGCGCGCTCTGCCGCCGCACGCCCGGCGACGGCCGGTTCCGGCTCGCGGCCACCGCCCGCGACATGGCCGAACTCCGCACCGGCCTGGACGCCTTCGCCGCTGGCACCACGGCCCCCGGCCTGAGCGTCGGGGAGGTCGGGGAGCGGCCCGGCCGGCCGCGGGTGGCGTTCCTGTTCTCCGGCAACGGCTCGCAGTGGGTCGGCATGGGCCGCCAACTGCTCGCCGGCCAATCCGTGTTCCGCCGCTCCATGACGAGGTCCGACCGGCGGATGCGGGAGCTGCTGGGCTTCTCGCTCGTGGAGCAGCTGATGGACCCCGACGGCCGCCTCGACGACATGGACGTCTTCCAGCCGCTGCTGTTCTCCCTCCAGGTCGCGCTGGCCGAGACCTGGCGCTCGCTGGGCGTGGAGCCGGACGTCGTGGTGGGGCAGAGCGTCGGCGAGTTCGCCGCCGCGCACATCGCCGGCGCGCTCGACTTCGAGGACGCCTCCCGGCTGGCCGCCCACCACGGCCGGCTCCTCCAGCAGCTGGCCGTCGGCCGCGGCGAGGGCATCGTGGTGATGACCCCCGCGGACGAGGTCCGGCCGCACCTGACCGGCGGGCTCACCCTCTCCGGCCACAACGGCCTGAGCTCCACCCTGGTCACCGGCACCCCGCAGGAGATCGACGACCTCGTCCGGCGGCTGACCGACGCCGGCGTCGTCAACCACCGGGTGCGGATGGGCCACGCCCCGCACTCGCCGCTGGTCGACCACGTCCTCGCCCCGCTGAAGGCCGAGCTGGACGGCATCAGGCCGCGCACCGCCCGCGTCCCGATGATCTCGACGGTCACCGGCGAGCCGGTCGACGGCGCGGAGCTCGGGCCGGACTACTGGGCGGACAACCTGCGCCGGGAGATCCGGGTGGTCGACGCCCTGACCAGGCTGCGCGACCACGACGTCGACGCGGTGGTCGAGCTCAGCCCCCACCCCCTGCTGCTCAAGTCGGTGTCGGAGATCCTGCCGGCCGTCACCACCCTGCCCTCGCTGCGGCGCGGCGCCGACGAGGCCGCGACCCTGCTCGGCTCGCTCGGCGCCCTCTACGCGGCCGGACTCCCCGTCGCCGCCCACCCCTTCCTCGCGGGCGACCGCGGACGGCACGCCGCGCCGGGCGGCGGCGAG
>NZ_LFVW01000017.1:0-34268 GCF_001182915.1 Kitasatospora sp. MY 5-36 | reverse complement strand
CGCCACCGAACCGTGCACCACCGTGCGCGGCCACTGCTCGGCCGCCGCCTCCGCCAGCACCGCGCCGGTGCCGCCCACCAGCACCCAGACCTCCCGCACCCCGCGCTCGGCGAGCCCCGCCAGCACCTGCGGCCACTGCTCACCGTCCGCGGCCGGCCACAGGCCCAGCACCTCGCGCCGGCCCTCGGTGGAGACCCCGAGCGCCAGGTGCACCAGCGGCCCGCCCGAGCGGCCGCTGCGCACCGAGTCGACGAAGACCACCGGGTAGACCGGATCGAGCCGCCGCCCGCGCCGCTCGGCGAGCTCGTCCAGCACCTGGTCGGTGATGGCCGAGACGGTCTCCCGGCTCAGCTCCACGCCGTACACCTCGGCCAGGTGCGCCACCAGCTCGCCCGAACTGAGGCCGCGCGCGGTCAGCGAGATCACCAGCCGGTCGAGCCCGGGCAGCCGCCGGGCGCGGGGGAGGACGGCCTTGGGGGTGAAGCTGCCCTCGCGGTCCCGGGGCACCCGCACCTCGACCGGGCCGATCTCGGTGAGCAGCCGTCTGGCCCGGGCGCCGTTGCGGCCGTTGCCGCCGGGACCGGAGCCGTTGCCGGTGCCGCTGCCGTTGCTGTTGCCGGAGCCGCGCAGGTGCTCCTGGAGTTCGAGCTCCAGGGCGCCCTCGATCAGCTGCTTGGCGAAGGCCTGGAGAATCCCGCCGTCGCCCAGCAGCCGGACCGCGCCGGAGCCGACCTGCGCGGCGGCGGCCTCCGCCAACTGCCGCACCAGGCGCTGGTCCACCAGGCCGGCGAGGGCGGCGGGCGGTGCCGCCGGGTCGGAATCAGCTCGCAACTGGGGGTGCCTTCCGTCTGTAGGCCGTTCCGTGCACCGACCGCCCGCTCCGGACGTCCCGTCGGAACGCCAGGTGCGATGCGCCGGCAATCCCCCGGTCACCGCTGCCGGGTACGGTCACGACCGTGACCCCGGCTCCCCGTTTGCGTGCACGCCCGACTACCGTCAGCCGATGATTTCCGCGCCCTTTGGGCGTACACTCACGGCTGTCGGAGCCCGGGGGGCGGCTTCCGAACGGCAGTCACTTCCATCTTGCCGGTTCGGATGCCTGGCGGTAGCCGGTACGGGCATTCGTGAAACCGCAATGCCGAAGCCGGAAGGATGCCCAGATGTGCCCAAGTCAGGACAACTGCGCGGAAAGGGGAACACCCCAGCTCTGCGACCGGGGCATCGAGTTCTACCGCACGGCGCTGGCCGAGGGGGAGGCGGTCGGCGAAGCCCCCGAATGCCTGCTCGCGATGGGTCTGCTGCGCCCGCTGCCCGGCTCCGGTGACCGGCTCGTCCCCGTCCCGCCCGACATCGCCGCCACCGGACTGGCGCGGCCGCTCGAACTCGCCGTACTGGCCCACCAGGAGCGGCTCGCCGCGCTGCACACCTCCTTCCACGCCGCCGAGCACACCTACCGCGACGTCATGCGGCGCGCCAAGTTGCCGATCCGGCTGCTGGCGGGCGAGGAGATCAACCCCGCGCTGGAGAAGGCCGTTGCCGCCTGCAGCGAGGAACTGCTCACCGCCCAGCCGGGCGGCGGCCGCGGCCCCGAGCAACTGGGCGACGCGCTCCCGCGCGACCTCGCCCTGGCCGGCCGCGGCGTGCGCCAACGCACCCTCTACCAGCACACCGTGCGCTCGCACGGCCCGACGCTGGCCTACATCGAGCAGGTCACCGCCCAGGGCGCCCAGGTGCGCACCCTGAACGAGGTCTTCGACCGGGTGATCATCTGCGACCGTTCCACCGCCTTCATCCCGGCCGGCGCCGACCGCCAGGCCGCCGCGATGCTCATCGAACTCCCGCCGCTGGTCGAGTACCTGCTCAAGATCTTCGAGCTGATGTGGGAGCGCGCCGAGCCCGTCACCTACCAGCAGGGCCACCACCGCCCCCGGCTGCTGACCGCCCGCACCCGGCAGAACGTGCTGCGCCTGATGGTCAACGGCTACACCGACGAGGCCATCGCCTCCCGCCTCGGCATGAGCACCCGCACCGTGTCCAGCCACATCCAGAAGGCCAGCGAACTCCTCGGCAGCCGCAGCCGCGGCCACCTCGGCTACATCATCGCCCGCCAGGGCGTCCTGGACGAACCCCTCGACGAACTCTGACCGGCCCGCGCGCCCGGCGCGTGAGCACGGTAGGGCAGTGGGCTCGGACAACGTGCCGTGCGTATGCTGACCGTCGTCTCCCGCCAGGGAGAGACGCGGCCGTCGGTACCCAGGGCCCCGGCCGCTGCCGAGTTCTCCGACGAGTACGAATGGTGATCATGGAAGCGTCCCGTCCCGACCGTTTGACCTGCCTCGCCGTGTGTGCCGGTGCGGGGGGCCTCGCGCTCGGTCTCGAACAAGCCGGGTTCGATCCGGTGTTGCTGCTCGACAACCGTCCGGTGGCCTGCGAGACGCTGCGGTCGAACCGCCCGGACTGGCACGTCCTCCGGACGGACCTCCTCGACTTCGTTCCGGAGGAGCACCAGGAGTGCTACGACGTGGACCTCCTGGCCGCCGGTCTGCCCCGGGTGAAGGCGAGCGCCGCGGTGAGGCGTGAGGACAGCGCGGAGGAGCTCCGGCTGCTCGATGCGACCGTCATGCTCCTGCACGGCGTGCAGCCCCGTGCCCTGCTCATCGAGAACCTCTCCGAGTTGGCCTCCAAGCCCGCGTACGAGTCCATCCGTTCGGAGGTCGAGACCGAACTCCGACACCTCGGGTACGAGTACGAGTGGTTCGTCGTCAACGCGAAGTGGCACGGCGTGCCTCAGGACCGCAAGCAGGGGATCCTGGTGGCGCTGAAGGAGGGCTCCATGCGTGACTTCGTGCCCCCGGCGCGGGACACCGAGCCACCGCTGACGGTGGGGGAGGCGTTGGGCGTCTCGATGGCCGCCCGCGGATGGCCGCACGCCGCGGCCTGGGCCGCACAGGCCGACGAGGTCGCCCCGACCCTGGTCGGGGGTTCCTGGAATCGCGGTGGGCCGGATCTGGGGCCGACCGGATCGAAGCGGTCCTGGGCCCGCATGCGGGTCAACGGCGGCACCGTCGCCAATGAGGTCCCCGGGCCCGAGGACCTCTGGGACCCGTCACCGGACGGCACGGACATGGTGAAGCTGACGGTCGAGCAGGCGGCGCGGCTGCAGGGCTTCCCCGAGGACTGGACCTTCGCCGGCGGCAAGACGGACCGCTACCGGCAGGTGGGCCACGCGTCACCGCCCCCGGTGGCCCGGGCCTTCGGTCTCGCGATCCGGGCCGCGCTGGGCAACCCGGCGCCGGTACCGTGCGACGGACGGTGAAGGGAGCCGTGCGGCGCTCGTGACACCGGGGCGGGACGGCACCGGCCGTGCCGTCCCGCCCTCGGCGCCCGGTGCTCAGCGGGTGAGCAGGTGCGCGAGGAACCCGATCGACGGGTCCTCCGGGGTGCCGACGAGCAGGGCCCGGTCGAGCAGGCCGTTGTTGTGCTCGCAACTGGTCTCCGGGAGCATCACGCAGGCGTGACAGGCGGCCAGATTGGTGCCACCCGCGCCGGAGACCTCGGTCTCGATGCACAGGGGGTCGGCGGAGCACCACTCGGCACGGTGGACGGCCGAGCTCACGGCCTGGGCCAGGCGGTCGATCTCGCCTTGGGCGACCAGGCCGCCGAGGCTGCCGGCCGAGTCACTGGTGGCCGTGTAGATCAGCACCCCGGCCATTTCGTCGCCCGAGTAGATCCGTTCGCGCAGCGACGCGGCCGGGTAGCCCGAGTCCAGACTCCATTCGTTGATCATCACGTGCGCGAAGGTGTGCAGCAGGGCCATGCGCGGCGTGGTGGGGGAGACCGGGACCCGGGCCGGGTCGGAGGCCCGTTCGGTGAGGACCCGCTGGTGGTGGTGCCGCATACGGGCCACCCGGTCGACGACGGCGGGCTGTTCGGCCCAGGCGTCCACCTGCTCCTCGTCGAACCGGAGGAACACCCCCTCGCCGTGGACCTCCATGGCGGGCAACCAGTCGGTGGGAGCGAGCGACAACTGCGCCTCGTGGCCCTCGGCGGAGGTCTCGGGATCGATGACCCGGGTGAAGGACTTCAGGGCGCGGACCTCGCGCAGTTTCTTCACCAGCATCGGGGTGACCAGGCCCAGCTCGGTCAGGGGCTTCTCGTCGCCGATCGGCGGCTCGCAGACGAACTGCTCGGTGTGGTGCCCGGATTCCTCCGGGTTGCCGGCACACAGACGCCGGTACTCCAGGTCGCGCAGGGCCCGGTAGCGCTGCTCCTGGTCCCGATCGGGGGTGTCCTCGGCGGAGGGGTCCTCGGCCTCCATCGCGGAGATCAGGTCCAGGACCTGCTGGGGACTCACCGGGGACGTGGACCCCTTGAAGATGTACTTCAGGTGGATCTCGATCTGGGCGAGGTCGGAACACGCGCGGAGATCGTCCCAGTGCTCGTCCAGGGCGTGCACCCGGGTGTCGCTCCACGGGGGGATGGACAGGGCCGAGCGCAGCACCGGCTGCCAGACGGAGGAGGAGCCGCGTTGGAGCGTCCGGGGCCTCCGGGAGCAGGGGATCCTGTCGGCCCCCTTCAGCCAGGGGCGATCGCCCGGACAGTCGAACCCCAGCTCCTTGAGGGCGCCGGCCCGGAAGGAGCCCTCCATGGACACCTCGGGCACGCCGCAGGAACAGGAGATCACGACGGAACGGAGCGAGGCGGTGCGTCCGGAGGACGTCAGGCTCATCCGACCGCCGCAGAAGCCGCTCTCGGCGCGCCGGCCCCGATGCAGCCACCGCCAGTACGGGAAGTCGGAGATGTGCCCGTCCTCGCAGGCGACCACGAACCGGGAGGGCACCAGCGGCTCGCCGCACTCGCCGCACTCGTTCCGTCCGGGCGGAGAGTTGAACTTCCGTACGTGGTCCAGCGCGTGGCACTCGGGGCAGTGGTGCCAGAGGGGGAAGCGGCGCACCCGGATGCCGTCGCGACTGCCGTCACCGGAAGCGGGCGGCAGACGGAAGTGCGTCACTCCCAGCACCCGGGCGAGACGGGGTTCGCGGATCACCGGGGCCTCGTCGCGCGGCCACTGGTCCGCCGCGCCGTCGATGCCCGAGACGATGAAGGACTCCTGTTCCACGGCGACCAACGAACCCACGCCGTAGGTGGTGATGGCCTGGGCCCGACGGACCGCGCCGCGCCGGGGCAGGTTGTGGGCCGGAGTCGTGGAGCCGGCGGTGCGCCGTCGACGGGACGGGGGCGGGGTCATCGGGATGCCTCCATGAACAGGGCGGACTCGGCGTCGACGTCGCGCAGGGACCACAGGGTCTCCCACGCCTCGACGTCCTCCAGGGCGTCGTCGTAGGGCTTGAGCAGCGAGGGGTTGGAACGCCCGCGCTTCGGTTCGTAGCACAGGTTGCCGTTCGCTTCGGCCTCCTCGTACCACCATCCGACGAACTCCTCGAAGGCCGCGTCGACGTGGTCGACCTCCTCCGGGGAGACGTTCGCGACCCGGTCGAGGATCAGCGGGCGGATCCGCTCCCGCAGTTCCTCGTGGAAGAGGTCGATCCGCCCCGCGTCCTCGTCCCTGCGGGCCGCCGGGATCAGGATGCGGGCCAGTGCGACGATCACCGCGTGCAGGCCACGGTCACGGGCCCGGGCCGAGAACGGCGTCACCGAGGTGGACTCGACCTCGCGGTAGAGCGCGGAGTGGAAGTGCTGGAAGTTCTCGTAGTGCGAACGGTCCCGGGAACGGCTCGAGTTGAGCATCACCGCGACCAGGCCCGGGTGGGCGCGGCCGACCCGGCTGGTGGCCTGGATGTACTCGGCGGTGGTCTGCGGCTGGCCCATGACGGCCATCAGACCGAGTCGGTCCACGTCCACGCCGACGGCGATCATGTTGGTGGCCAGCAGCACGTCCACCACGTCCGCCGTGTCACCGTCCGTCAGCCTGCGCTCGATCTGCTTCAGCCGGGCCGGGATCTCGCTGGCGTCCACCCGGCTGGTCAGCTCGGAGTAGTTGCCGACGGACCGCGGCTCGCTCCCGTCGCGTTCGGCCAGGTGCTCCAGATAGGCCACGACGTCGTCGTGGACCTGGAGTTCGGCGGCGGACAGCAGACGGAGGCTGTTGAAGTAGCCGACCAGGGTCCAGTAGGCGTCGCGCACCTCCTGGCGCGCGTCGGTCCGCAGTGCCTGGTGGAGCAGCGTGGCGTAGGTGCGGATCAGCAGGGTGGACTGGCTCGTGCCGGGGGTGAGCAGGCCCACGTAGCGGCGCGACGCCTTCTCGTTCGCCGGGGTCTCCACGGCGAACCACGAATCGCGGGCGTCCAGTCCGGCGGGCGGGAACTGCCGTACCTCGCGGGAGAACAGGGCCCTGCCCTGGTCGGCGGCCCGGCGGATGGTCGCGGTGGAGGCGATCACCTTGGGCCGCTCGGCGAGCACGTCGACGGCGGTCTCGTACAGGCCGGTCAGGGTGCCCAGCGGTCCGGAGATCAGGTGCAGCTCGTCCTGCACGATCAACTCCGGCGGAGGGGTGGAGTCCTGACGGTCCCGGTTGAAGAGGGCGGCGGTCTGTTCCCGCCAGGGCATCGAGGCGAACTTGTCGACGGTGGCGATCACCAGGGTGGGCCGGGCCGCGTACACCGCCTGGTCGATCAGGTGCACGGGCAGCCCGTCGGAGAACGCGCAGTCCGTGCCGGGGCAGCGCACGTCCATCCGCTTGGCCTCCTCGTCCACTGCGTAGCGGTGGGCGTCCAGGGCGGTCCCGCACCACGGACAGGCGTGCAACTGGACGGGATTCTCCGTCTGGAGCACCCGGCCGGAGCGGGCGGCGGCGAGCTGCCGGGAGGCCACCTCCAGGGTGTTCGGCGTGGCGGAGCGCCCCACCCACATGCCGATGGAGATCTCCTCGTGGCCCAGTTCCCCGGGGTTCTCCAGCCGCATCCGCTCCATGGCGCAGATCAGGATGGCGGCGCGCTCGAACTGCTGGAGGGTCAGCAGGCGCAGCGTGTAGCGCATCAGGACGGTGACCCCGCCGCCGGCCGGTCCGAGCCGCTTGCGGCGCAGGAAGGTGGTCAGGGCGATCAGGCCCAGGTACGCCTCGGTCTTGCCACCACCGGTGGGGAACCACAGCAGGTCGGACACACCCCGGTCGGGGTGTTCCGGGTCGTCCACCCCGGCCAGGCACAGCAGTACGAAGGCGATCTGGAACGGACGCCAGCGTGCCGTCGTCGGGTCGGGTTCGCCGATCCGGCCGCTCTTGACCCAGGCGGCCCGGGCCCGCTGGGTCGCCATCGCCCGGTTGGCCAGGCGGAACGCCCACATCAGGTCGGGTTTGTCGCGCAGCAGCGCGATGCCCCCCCGGATCCGTTCCAGGGCCTCGCGGCAGGCGCGGACCTGCTCGGCGGCGGCCGTCTCGTACGAGGTACCGGCGAGTTCGGCGGCTTCGTCCCGCTTCCGCTCGATCCACCGTTCGTAGCCGTCGGCCAGCCCGTCCAGCGCGGCGATCACTTCGGCGTCCCCGGCCTCGGCCAGGCCGAGCATGGTGAGGGCACTCGCGTCGATCGTCGGGTTGGAGTCGGTGAGCAGCACCTCGTGCGTGGGCACGAACTCGGTGCGCACCTCGCTCACTCCCGCCTGCATCACGTCGGTGAGGCCGATCGGGGGAGGGGTCCAGTCCCATACCGCCGCGCAGCCGTGGCCGGTGGCGAAGGTGGGGGCGTGCCGGTGCAGCAGCCTGCTGCTCTCCAGCTCGGGGTCCACGGCGGACAGCGCGGTCGGACGTTCCACGAACGCACTGGACCCGTCGGCGGCACGGACCGTCAGCCCGGCCTGGAACAGGGCGAAGGCGTCCTGGAGCTCCCGCTCGCCGACCCTCTGCTCGTTCACCAGGGTGACCGTGACGGTGACCGTGCCGGTCTCCTTCGACGGGCGGCGGACGTGCACGTCCAGCCGGACCGGTCGGTCGATCGGGTAGTAGTCGCCACGACGGTCCGGGAGGGCGAGGTCGATCGTGACGTCCGCCAGGTCGAGTTCCACCCGACGCCAGTGCTCCCGCTGGTCGGAGGTGGTGCGGGCCTCGCTGCGACGCGCCGAGACCTTGCGCCCTTCGGCGTCCTCCGGCTCGTACACGGCGGCACGGGCCGAGACCACGATCTCCCGGCACACGGTGGGGTCGACCGCGAAGGTCAGACCGACACTGGACGGCCGTCGACCGCCGGAGTCGTGGTGGTCGACGGACGGGCCGGACTCGTCGAGGCCGGCCGACCTGGGCAGGGGCTCCTCGTCGAGGCCGCTCTGTTCCTCGTCGTCCTCCTCGAGACGACGGCTCGCCGCGGCGTCCGCCGGGCGCGGGTAGAGCACGCCGATGGGATAGCGGGTGATCGGGGCGTCCTGGTCCAGGACCTCGGCCCGGTCCTCGGCGGAATCCCCGATGTCGGGGCCCAGCAGCTCCCGGCGGAGCCGGGACACCAGGTCCTCACGGACCCGGTAGTGCTCGGCGTGCCGCCCTGCGTGGATGGTCATTCCTGCTCCTCCTGGGTTCCGGTGGTGTGCCGGAACCGTCCGATTCCGCTGATGCGAGGGGCGATCCACACCCCGTGGTCGCCGAGGCCCGCGTTGGCCCCGGCGGCCGGACTGCCCGCGACCGACTCCAGGCAGTCGATGCGCAGACCGGAGATCTCCTCGGGCCAGCGGATCTCCCACGTGGAGCCGACCTTGAGGACGGAGTGCAACTGACTCCGGAAGACCTCGGAGGCGTCGCCGATCTCCCGCCCTTCGTGCAGCAGGGCGTACCGAGGGCTCTGCTCGGCGCCCATGGGGAGGGCGTCACGCAGCCGGAACGACACCGCGTCCCCCGGCCGTACCCGCTCCAGCAGGTAAGCCTGGGCGCCGGGGGCGTCACCGACGGCGTCGGCCGGTTCCAGGGCGTCCACGTCTCCGGCCCGCACTTCGATGCCGTCGCGCCGCCACTGCAGACGCTGGTTCGGGACTCCCCGGTACAGCCGGCCGGTCGGCTTGTGCCTGAGCACCGTCACCGTGTCAGGCGGGGCGACCCGGTACAGGTCCTCCCGCGCCCGGGTCATCGCCACGTAGAGCGCGCGGGCCTCGGCGGGAACGTCCGGTGCCTCGGTGCGGCGACGCAGTTCGGCGACGGTCGGCGGGTTGAGCACGATCACCCGGTCGAACTCCAGGCCCTTGGAGCGGTGCACCGTGGACACCACGAGCCGGGCCGGTTCCGGATCGGCCAACTCGTCCGGGAACCGGCGCTCCGCCACCAGACGGCGCAACCGCACCACGTCGAGGGTGCCCCGCCCGGCGCCGCGTGCCGCCGGGCGCAGGGAGCGCCACACCCGGTCGAGGTCGGTCTCCTCGGGCAGGGGGATCGCGGCGAGCAGGTCGCGCAGTCGCTCCTCGGCCAGGGTGGCGGCCGCGGTCCGACGCAGCACCTCGGCGACCCAGTACGGCACCGGCCGGTCCCGGAGCGGGCGGCGCAGGGCGTGCGGGACGCCCTGGGTGTGCAGCAGCTCCGAGACGACCAGAGCCTGCCGGTTGTCGCGGCACAGGATCGCGCAGGTGCCGGGGAACGACCGCAGCGTGTCCAGCGTGAACGAGTCGGTGAACGAGCCCAGGTCGGGCAGATCGAGCAGCAGCTCGCGCAGCTCCTCGTGGAGGCGTTCGGCGGCCGCGTCCGCGCCTTCGGGGGCGCTGCCGACGGCCTGGACGGCGGGGCCGAGCGGGAGCGCGGTGCGCGCCTCGGGGGTGACGGCCCGGAAGTTGCGGGTCAGTCGCAGCTCCTCCAGGTCGTCGGCATAGGAGATCCGCACCCAGCGGAGGAAGAGGTCGGCGCGATCGGCGTACTCCTCCGGGTCCTCGATCTGGAAGTCGTAGATCGCCTGGGCGGAGTCGCCGACCAGGGTGAACCCGCAGGAGTCCTGGAGCCGGTCGAGCAACGACTCCACCATCTCCCGGCGGGCGCCCACCAGGTCCTGCACCTCGTCGATGATCACGTGCGTGGGCGGGCCTGCCTCCAGGGACTCCAGCGCGCCCTTCTCGATCGCGTCGGTGGCCGCCCGGATCCGTTCGTCGAACGAGAGCGCCGACCACTCCCCGTCCGGGTGCGCCTGGAGCAGCAGGGAGTAGGCCCAGGAGTCGAAGGTCTGTACCCGTACCCGTCGCGCGTGTTCCCCGTGTCGGGCGATCCGGTCCCGCAGTTCCCGGACGGCGGCGCGGGAGAAGCTGAGGACCAGCAGCTCGGACGCCTCCAGCGCCTCGTCCGGGTCGGTGTGTCCGACGAGCGCGTCCATGCGGCGCACCAGGGTGTGGGTCTTGCCCGTCCCCGCTCCCGCGGTGACCAGCAGCCGGGTGTCCCACGGCCGGTCCACGACGGCCTGCTGTTCGGCGGTGAGGACGGGGCCGTCCTCGGGGTGGGTGGTCATCGGTTGCTCCACAGGTGCTCGAACTGCGTGAAGGCGAGGGCGGTGTCGAAGTTCCGGATGTTGTCGCGGACGTTGAGGATGAGGCAGGTGTCCTTGCCGCCGTTGCGGGGGCCGCGCAGACCGCGGCCGATCATCTGCTGGTACACGTTGGGGCTGTAGACGGGCCGGGCGACGACGACCGCGCGGGTGGCGGGGGCGTCGAAGCCCTGGGTGAGCACCCCGTAGTTGGTGAGCACGCGTACTCGGCCGTCACGGAAGTCCCGGATCCTGGAACGACGGTCGCTGTCGGAGGTGGTGGCGTCCACCGAGGAAGCCGAGATCCCGCGGTCCATCAGCATGGCCGCCAGGTACTTGGCGTGCTCCACGGAGGTGGCGAAGACCAGCACCGGCCAGTTCGCGTCCATGTCCGCGACCTCGTCGACGATGCGGCGGCTGCGGTCGTGGTCGTCGGCCAGACGCTGCTCGGCGGCCTTGGACAGCAGACTGAACTGCTCGGCGCTCTCCCGCTCCTGGCGCGACAGCTCGATGGTGCCGCCGGTCAGCTCCTTGTGCTCGACGTGTGCCAGTACACCGATCTCCTGGAGGTGGCCGTAGGCGTCGTCGGAGGGGAAGACGCCCTCGTCCAGCCGACGGGTGCCGAACCTGTTGACCAGCCGGCGGGTCTCCTCCTCGTTGTGGCCGCGGAACGGGGTGGCGGTGAGACCGAGGAGGTGCCGATCCGTCCGGTGCTGGGTCAGGCCGAGCAGGCTCAGGATCTCGGTGTAGCTCGGGCTGGTGGCCACGTGCGCCTCGTCCACCACCACCAGGGCGGCGGCCCGCAGCCAGGTGTAGCGGTCGGTGTCGAGGCACACCCGCAGCTTGGCGTCGGTGGCCACCACGAGCTGCGGCCCGTCGGTGACCGGGGCGGCCTCGTTCGAGGTCCACAGCCGGTTGATCGTCAGCCGCTCCTGCGCGCCGGCCTTGCTCCAGACGAACTGCCAGCTCTGCACGGCCTGTTCGCACAGTTCCTCGGTCTGGGCGATCCACAGGATCGGACCGTTCAGCTCACCGGCCTGCTTGACCCAACGGATGACGGCCTCGGCGGTGACCCGCGTCTTGCCGGCGCCGGTGGGCAGGGAGAGCATGGCGCGCTGCGGGGCGAGTCGGTCCAGCATCTCGAAGATGTTGAGGGCGAGACGTTCCTGGTACTCGTGCAGGCGGGGGAAGTCCCGGGGGCCGTCCACGGTCAGGCTCTGTTCGAGGGCCGGGGCCCGGTATCCGGCAAAGGGCGCGGGCAGGCCGAGATCGGCGACGAAGGAGACCGCCGCCGGGCCCCCGGTGTAGGAGGACGGGGCGCTCGGGAAGCGTTCCTGGATGTCGCGCGCATGGGTCTTGAGCACGCTGTCGCCGTGCGCGTTGAACGCCATCTGCGCGATCCGGCGACCGGTGGGCTCCGGCCCGTCCGGATCCTGGCGCTCGGCGTCCATGAGTCCTGAGGGGAGCCGGTCGCGCAGGGCCTCTGCACCGATCAGCAGTTCCAGCTTGGCCGTCACGTCCTCGGCCTCGCGGATCGCCTTGAGCGAGGAACGCACCTTCTCGTCCTGCTCCTGACGGACCTGCGCCTCCAGGAGCGCCCGGCAGCCGGACTCTCCCATCCGCAGACCCAACTCGCGGTCCACGGCCCGGAGCGTGCCCAGCCGGTCCAGCGAGTCCACGACCTTGATCACGTTGCCCTGGCGGGCGCTCGCCAGGGACTTCGCCCGGGCACCGTGCGGGGTACGGACGACCTCCTCCAGCGTGGAGCAGCGCAGCAGCGAGTAGGTGCCGACCGAGCCGCCCATCTTCTGCCGCAGCGTCGGGAACTCCTCGCCCAGCGGAACCGGCTCCACGCTCGACTCGTGCCGGGTCTCCCGGCTGACGACGTCGTCGTGGCGCAGCATGCCCCACTGCTCGACCATGAGGTCGGCGGACTCCCGGTCCGGCATCAGCAGCGCGGGCACCCGCTCGGCCTGCAAGGAGCGGTACTCCTCCGGGTTCGCGGCGACGGCGATCTCGCCGTCCGCCCGGGTGTCCCAGGCGTCGCCGATCCGGCAGCGGGTCAGCGAGTCCTCGGGGAAGGGGATCTCCAACCGGGTCAGCAGGGCGTAGGTGGAACCGACGAAGGTGTCGTCCTCGCTCTCCTGGAGCTTCTCCAGGAGCTGCTCCCACTGCTTCGTACGGACCTTCTCGACGCTGTCCGCGAGCCCGAGCTTCCGGGACTTCTCCTCGCTGATCGACGCCACCGGGAGCACATCACGGTAGCCGCCGAGCTGCGGTCCCACGGCTTCCTTGAGGGGCCTGAGGCCCTGGGACGTCTCGATCAGACCGTGCCGGGAGATCATCCACCGGATGGGGGACTGCACCGATCGACGGGAGTCGACCTGGGCCCCGATCTGCAGGGTCCAGTGCTCGACCAGCGCGTCCTCCGGCAGCGCCCGGACGAAGGCCGCGCGGGCCGGCTCCGAGAGCCGGGGCAGCAGGTGCAGTGGCCCACCGACAGGCGAACCGTCGATCCTGATCCTGGCCAGGGTCGGCCGACTCGCCCGGTCGTCGAGCGTACGGCAGTACGCCGCGTGCGCGGCGGCCCGGTACTCCTCGAACCAGGGCTCCTCCTCGGGCCTGTGCTTGCCGGTCGGGCGGTCCCGCAGGCCCAACTCGCGGAAGAATCCCGCGTCGTCGGAGTGGAAGCGCATGTCCACCGCGATCTCGGGGTCGCTCTCCGCGGTGACGACGACACCGGGCAGCATGCAGTCGCGCATGGTGTGGAAGCGGCCGTCCGCCGTCCGCACCATCAGCGTCTCCAGGGGCGCGTCCACCCGAGTGGTCACCTCATGGCCCACCACGGAGGCACCCGCCCGGTGGAAGAGCTCCCAGAACCGGTTCCACTCCTGCGGGCCGTACGAGCCGAAGCCCTGGTCGAGGACGCTCACGAAGCGCCCCCGGACGTCGGCTTCCTGGATGCCGAGGGCGGTGAGGGCGGAGTGCAGCGACGGGTCGTCGGACAGGGCGCGGTCCACGTAGACCAGCGACTCCCGCAGGCCGTCCTCCTCGGTGCGGCGGTACACCACGCTTCCCCGAGGGGCGACCAGGCCGTTCTCCTCGGTGAGCACGATCCTGGCCGTGCGGGCCTCCACGGCGCAGCCGGCGTTCGAAGCGATCATGTCGGCGACGATCCGGACGGCCGTCGCCGAAGCCTCGGCCGTGCCGTCGGAGACCAGCGCCTCGAGCCACTCGACGATCGAGGCCCGCTGCAGGCGGGCGGCGGCCAGGATGTGCTGGACCTTGCCCGTGCGCAGGTCGGTGGCCTCGGCCGAGGGGTGCACCCAGTCGCGAGGGCGCCCGGGGTACGCGTGCCAGGACCGAAGCCAGCGGTTGACCGCGGTGCCGTCCTTCCCCAGGTCCGGGTGGATGTTCAGGCTGCCGGGGACGCGCAGGACACCGTCCTGGTCGGGCAGCGACGGCCGCACCGCGGTGGTGGCCCAGATCTGCTCGGTGAGCAGCCGGTCGGCCCAACTGATCGTCTCCACGCCCTTGGAACGGCCCGGCAGCAGCGGGAGGTACGCGCCGGGGTCCTCCGCCGGCGCGAGTTCGGGCAGCGAGTCGACCACCAGGCCGGCGGCGGTCCGGATCATCTCGACGTTGAACGGCGAGGAGTCCAGCAGGTTCTGCCGGTCCTCGTTGGTCTTCCACGCCCCGTTCAGGATGCCGCTGAGGGTCATCTCGTACTTGGTCGGGAAGAACGACCAGAACCGGCCCCGCCCCTTGGCGTCGGCGTAGCCGAGCAGGCCGGTCCGCTCGTCCGTGTTGTAGGCCGGGACCGCCCAGGCCAGGTCGACGGTCAGCCGGTCGTGCAGCTCGCCCGCGTCGCGTCGGGCGACCTCGGTCGGTTCGTGGGTGCGGGTGAAGACCCGCCACTGCGAGGTCGCCGGCGGCTTGCCGACCCGTTCCTCCTGGATCGTGTGCAGGTTGCCGACCCGCTCGGCCTGGAGGGCCCGGCGCGCGATCGGGCGGGGCCGGCGGTCCTCCAGGACCACCTGGCCCACGTGCGGGGAGAACAGGTGGAAGCCGGACGGGAATTCCTCGCGGGTGTCGTGACCGGCGGTGCCCTGGTGGCCGTGCATGTCCTTGCCCAGCCGATCGGCGGCGCCGGGCAGCAGCGGGAGACGGACCACCGTGGTGGCCCACGCCAGCAGTTCGTCCAGCACCTGGTCCTTGAGGCGCTCGGCCGCCATGTCCAGCTCGCGGGCCATGCGCAGTACGGGTGCCTCGAACTCCGCGCCGAACCGCTCGCGCACCCCGGGCACGTTGCGGATCAGCTCGAACGACCAGGCCCGGTCGAAGCCGAAGCTGCCCTCGCGGCTGAAGAATTCGGGCGCGTCGGTCACCACCAGGACCGACTTCACCCCCACACCGAACCGGCCGATCTGCCCGCCGCGCTTGCGGGACGTGCTCATGCGCAGGATGGTCTCCGCGCCGTCGGGCGTCACCGGGTCGCCCTGGTTGGCGCAGTACAGATGGGTGCCGGTGAGGACGACGTGGATCCGGCCGCCGGGTTCGTCGCGCAGCTCGTCGGCCGCGTTCTGGACGAGTTCGAAGAGCTGCCGGTCGCCGTACCCGCCCTGGGTGATGCGGCGTTCGCCGTTGGCGTGTTCGGGGATCAGGCCCGGGTCGACGGCATAGGTCTCCAGGACACGGAGGGACTGCTCGACGACGGTGCGGATCACGGGGGACTGCGGGTCGGCCACGAATGGTTCCACTTCGGGTGCGGAGGAAAGGTGGGCGCGAGGACTGTCGGACGTTCCGTCAGTGGGTGCGGTGAACGGTGACCGTGACGATGTAGCGGCGAGTGCGGCCGGTGATGCGCTGACACTGGCCGGGGTTCCGGCGCGGGCGGCGAGCCCGGGCCTCGGTGTCGCGGATGGCGTTCCGGTAGATGGCGACCATGTCGGGGGTCAGGTCGTGCAGGTAGAGGTACACGCCCAGGGCCTGCGGGTCGTCGGCGAGCGCGTCGCAGGTGGAGACGATGGAACGCATGTGGTGGTTCGGGGAGTGCTTCGGGGACACCGCGGTACCTGCGCTTTCGCATTCGTGGGATTGCACGACGGGATGGTGCGAACTGGTGCAGGAGGAGAACGGGCCGCGCGAGGATCCACGGAATCCGCGAAGGAATTCCGGAGGCAGCCGTAGAGTATTCCCCCCCAGGAAAAAGATGTACCACACCCCGTGTTAGGGCTTCCTTCCGCGGCTCCTGCCGTGGAATTGGCAACGACCTTACCCGCGGCTCCGGCATCCTGCAACTGTGGTCATAAGGGGCCATCGGGTTAATTCGGACAAGAGGGCGAGGGCTCTCGATTCCTTTTTCTCGATTGCGTCCAATGCCTTCCCGCATTGAAGCCGGCGCCTGTCAAGGGTTTGTTGACAAGATGGTGACCCTGTCAACCGTGCGTGCTATCGTGGCTCTCACCTCGTGAAACAGGCCATGCGGAAGCAGGTGGGACGTGAAGGCGGCTGAGGAGTTCGGCCCCTGGCTGGCGCGCCAGCTCAGGAATGCAGGGAAGAGCCAGACCGATCTGGCGATCGACCTGGAAGTGACCCGGGCCGCCGTCTCGGCTTGGATCGTGGGACGCTCCGTGCCCCGGGACGACACCGTCCGGCGCATCGCCGAAGTGCTCAACACCGACCTGGAGACCATCCACACCCGTAGCGCCGACGCCCAACTCGGCCTGCCCGTCGACTGGTACCACCGGCCGGCCCACCCCGACGGCGGCCGGGAGTACGGCAACGCCGCCGCCTTCGCCTTCGAGGCGGATGTCTCGGTACTCGCCCGCGAAGCCACCCAGAACAGTCTCGACGCCCGCCTCGATCCGGCCGAGCCGGTCCGCGTACGCTACACCCTGCACGAGCTCACCGGGGAGACTCTCGCCCGGTTCCGCGAGGCCATCCGATGGGATCGCCTGTCTCCGCACTACGAGGCGCTCACCGCCGACGGCGGGAAGCAGAGCAAGGTGTCGCGCACGATCGCGGCCGGGCTGCGCGACATGTACCAGAACGACCGCCTGGTGCTGCTCCGGGTCGACGACTACAACGCCACCGGCCTGACCGGTGATGACTACGCGGACGGGCTCTTCGCCGCCGTGGTCCGTCGTCAACTCGACAGCCACAAGCGGGATCTCGGCGCAGGTGGTTCCTACGGTCTGGGCAAGGCCACACTGTGGGCGACCAGCCGACTCGGCCTGGTGCTGATCAACTCGACCCTCTCCGAACCACACGAGGGGCGCACCGAGCGACGGCTCATCGGCCGACTCGACCTGCCCTGGCGCGAGGTCGACGGTCGGGCGTGCGCCGGCCCGGCCTGGTTCGGACGTGCCGACCCGGTCAACGGGGCCGCGGAAGTGGTCCGTTCCTGGTGGGCGGACGAAGAGACCGTGGAGAATCTCCATCTCACCCGTGAGAGCGGGGCCCCCGGCACGTCGTTCCTCATCGTCGGCGCCCACGACGTGGCCAGCCTGTCGGCCGTCAACGGTGCCGTGGACGAGGAGGAGACCACCGAGGACGACGACTCCATCCACCGCATGCACGCCCGACTGGTCGACGCGCTCGGTCGCAACTTCTGGGCCGCGATGACCGGCGGCGGTGAGCACAGGCCGCACCTGGAGGCGTCCGTCCGTACCTATCGCAACGGCGAAGAACTCATTCGAGAGGAGCACGTGGACCCGGCCGCGGCCCAGCCCGCCCGGACCCGTGCGCTGCGGGCCTTCCTGGAGGGCGCCACCGTCGACCGTCTCACCGGACGCGGTCAGGTCGCCCGGGCCACCGTGACGCTCAAGGTTCCGCTCCACGGCGGCGGCCCGGCACATGGTTTCGTGCCGCACGAGGCCGTGGTCCTGGTCACCGACGCCGAGGACGCCGACGGTCGCTCCAACCGCGTGGTCTCCATGCGGGGCAACCGTATGACGGTCAAGGACAGTGCCGTTCCCAATATGCCGATCGGCACCAACCCTTTTCAGGCCGTCCTCCTCACCGGCCGCGCGGCGGGCCCGGACGCGCTCGGCGCCGAGGCTGCCGAGGAGTTCCTCCGGGCCTCCGAGCCGCCGGAGCACAACAAGTGGGGGCAGACGGAGGAGCTGCGGCTCTCCTACTCCCCCTCCGCCTACCGGCGCATCAACAACCTGACCACCGAGGTGAACGCCGCCGTGCGTGACCTCGTCGCCATTCCCAAGGCCAAGCGCCGCAACGGGGGAGAAGCCAAGATCGCCGGTCGGCTCAAGGTCGGCGGCGCGACGAAGAAGCGGCCACGTCAGGCGGCCGCCGCGGCCCTGCCCGAACTGGACAACGTGGATGCGGTGATCGACGAGACGGGGGCCTGGTCGGTCACCGTGGACCTCCGGATCCCGTCCGGAGCGGATTCGGGCCGTCCGGTCACGCCGGTCGCCAAGTTCGACGTGCGCTCCGGCCCGCGGCCGGCCGCGCCGTGGAAGGAGCTCGTCGCCGTCACCGGCTGCGAGGTGGTCGACGGATCCCTGCACCTGTCACCGGGCAGCCGCAAGGCCGTTTTCCGAGGCGTCACCGACGTCTCCCGCCACCCGGTCCGGGCCCAACTCACCGGACTCGTCGTCGAACTCCGCAGCGGAAAGGAGGAGCAGGCGTGAAGGTCTACCCCTACCGACGATTCACCGGAACCGTGTCCTGGCGCGTCGACAGCGCCCAGCTCAAGGCCGAGGGCGAGCCCTGGGAGGATCTGGAGAGCAAGTACCTCTCCACCATCGAACGCGTCGTCGCCCTCGGGCCGGACGAGGACCGCCCCGACTGGACCCAGGCCCGGCTCCGCCTGTCCGTCGAACTCCCGGCGAAGGCCGTGGACCCGTCCGGGCCCTGGCAGAACGTCAAGGTCGTCGCGGTTCTCGCCGAGCGTGCCACCAACACCCGTACGACGACGGAGTTCTCCCCGGTCTCCGAGGACGGTCGCGCGCGGACGGCCGAGCTCTACCTGTACCGGTGCGACCTCCTCGATCGTTCCTCGCTCACTGTGCACGTGGTGGCCACCGTGGACGGCGTGCCCGGCCGGGTGATCGCCACCTCCGACGTGGAGTGGTTCGTCGACGTGATCGAGGCCGTTCCGTCGCTCGCCCGTGAACTCGACGTCAAGATGCTCAAGTTCGGGTCCGGAGCGAGTCGGCTCCAGCAGTTCAAGGACTCGCCGTGGCTGGTCGACACCACCGGCCGCATCCCGCTCGTGCGCGTCAACTCCGACTTCGACGGGCTCGGCGACCTGATCGGCGCCGACGGCGGAAGCGGCCCGGAGAAGACCGTCCGGGAGCTCCTGCTCGCCCAGATGTGCTCCGAGGTCTGGACGGCGGTCTTCCACTCCGCCGTCGGCGACCTGGAGGTCGAGGAGGACGGCACCCCGGTCTTCCCGCACGGCTGGCAGGGCGAGGTGCTCCGGGAGATGCTCCCGGACGTGTACGCCGACCGTGAGCCGGAGGCCGCCCTGCGGGCGGTCCACAGGGCTCGCACCGGGGCGACCGCCGCCGGTTGGGGTGAACTCCAATCCCGGATCCACTACGCCGCCTCCCGGCGGGCAGGCGTCCCCCGGACGCTCTCCGCCACCATCCACGACCTGGAACGCCTCACGCAGGGGGACGACGCATGACCGACCGGCCCGACTACCTCCCGGGGCGGCTCGCCCTGCTGCCCGGCGCCGAGGCGACGGAGTTCGTCACCGAGGGCCTGCTCACCGGTCGTGAGAGCGTGCCGAGCATCAAGCTCAACCAGGTCACCGAACCGCTCCCGCACGCCGACCGACGCGGCGAACTGCAACCCGTCCGCGACCTGGTCGATGACGCCATGGCCTACTGCCGGGCCGGCGGGCTCAAGGTCACCCAGGCCGACGCCTGGCTGGCTCCCCGCCTCCACGCCGTGCTCCGACTCACCCGCCGCGAGGCGGCCGACCCCGGCTTCTGGAACTACCTCGCCCTCGGCGCCGCCCCGGACTACGTGGTCTGGCGGCACCTGGCGGAACCCAAGGACGGCAAGCCGGCCAAGGTGGCGTCCGACCGCTTTCGCGGGACGTACCACAAGCAGGCCTTCTCCCGGCTGTGGTGGGCGGCCGAACTCTTCCGCGACGGGGCGGACTACGCCCCCGTGGTCGCGGCCTGCGGCAACCAGGACATCCTGAACACGGCGCTACGGATGTCCGTGATCAATCACCGGCCGACCGCGCAGGCGATCGCGCGGCTGGTCGCGAAGGGAACGGTCACCGGTGGGCGCGAGGCGAACGCCCTGGCCGGGGCCGTCAACGCCTCCGCGGCGACCCTGATGTACGACGTGATCGCACCCGACCACCCCGATCGCGACCCTCGCCCGTTGCTGGACTGGATCGACGAGGCCGAGACCGCCCGCCAGGTGTCACGGAACGCGCTCCCGGCGGGCCCCGCTGAGGAACCCGCGCCGGAGCTGTCCGTGAGCGTGTTGGTGGACTACTTCGCCGACCTCTTCGCGGACGCACCGGTCCGGGGGCGGGACGTGGCAGCGGCGGAGGTCGATGCGGATGCCTGACGCTTGGACGTCGGCCTGATCTTCTTCGGGCAGTCGGGACCGCATCCCTTTCCGTCCGGGTCGTCGCAGCCCGACTTGCGCAGGGTGATGCGGTCCTCGACGGAGGCGACTTCCCAGTCCGCCAGTACCTTCTCCTCCTGAAAATGCGGAATTCCCAGTGCCGCCGCCAGCACGTGCATGCCGAACAGCGGCGGCACGGCATTGCCCACCTGCTGGGACTGGTCTCCGCCGTCCCAGGGGTAGTTGGGCGGGAAGGTCTGGAGGATGCCGGCCTCCCGGATGGTCATCCGATCCGGGTCGTGAGGGGCGCGACCGCCCGGAGTCTGGACGACGTTGCGGGAGGCTTTGCCGGTGACCGTGAACGAGGGCTGCCGGTACGTGCGGATGCCGCGCTTCTCGGGATCGCCTCCGGTGCCGTAGTTGGACTTGATCTCGAAAGGCGTCTTCCGGCCCTCGGGCATCCGTTCTGTCGCCCGCAGGACGTCCCACATGGGAACCCAAGGCCTGAGCGGCGGCTCGCCTCCCGCCACCGGAAGCGCGATCTGCTTCTCTCCGGCGACTGCCTTCTCGTCCTGGGGCCCTCCCTGGATCGGGTTGTGCGGGTTGTACGCATGGTGAGTCGGACGGGGGAGTCGTGGGGAGCCGTGCGCGGCCAGCCTGGCGACGAGGATCGTGCGACGGCGGGTCTGAGGGACGCCGTACTCCTCGGTGCGAAGCGTCGCGATCTCCGCGACCTGGTACTTCACCTCCATCCCGTCCGGACCGGGCAGGCCTGCTTCCAGCACCTTCTTGTAGGCCTGCCACAGGGCCTTGACCTGCGGGACCTGTTCCAGGACGATCACGTCGAACGGCCGTCCCTCACGGTTCCGGCAGTAGAGGGCCTTGATCGCGTATCGAAGGGGTTCCAGGACCAGGGCAGTCCTGTTGTCGTCGCCCAGCTCCGCCAAGCGCCTGTCGATCTCCTCGTCGGACACCCGGTCCAGCAGCGCGTGGATGACCTCCTCGACCTTGGCCAGGGCCTCGCGCCCGGCGCCGTTGCCGGCGACCGAGTACGTCTGGCAAGGCGGGCCACCCGCGAGCACGTTCAGCTCCTTGGGCAAGTCCTGGAACCGCTCCCGCCGGACCTGGCTGACATCCGCGTGCAACGTCTCGAGGCCGGCCGCGTAACGCGTCTCACAGGCGTCCTTGTCCCACTCGATGCCGAGGGAACGCACACCGAGCAGGTGTGCGGCCACGTCGAGACCGCCCGGACCGGCGAAAAGGTCCAGAACATATGGTTTCGCGAGAAATGAAGCGGATGCGTCCGAGCTGGTCATGTGGCCAGAGTCTAGCCGGCGGCGGGCGGTGTGATGTACTCGGTCGGCCCCGGTGCCGTCTTCCGCACGCTGCCCGCCCGCCGTTCGTGCACCAGAGCTACGATCCGCTCGGCGGCCTCGGCGGCGTTCTCGTGTTCCCAGACGCGGACGGACAGCCAGCCGGCCTCGGCGAGGCGGGCGTCCGTGTCGACGTCCCGAGAGCGGTTCTTCTCGATCTTCTCGCGCCAGAAGTCGGCGTTGTTCTTCGGCCATGTCGCGTGCTCGGGGCAGCCGTGCCAGAAGCAGCCATCGACGAAGACCGCGACGCGCGCGGGGCCGAAGAGCACATCGGCCTCACGGCGTACGCCCTTGAGCGGTTTGCGGTGGACACGGTAGCGGAGCCCCGCGGCGTGCAGGGTCCTGCGGAGGGTGACCTCGATACCGGTGTCGTGACTGCGCTGCTTGCTCATCCGGGCGCGGATCTTCGGAGTGGTCTCCAGGGAGGGCATGATCCCATTCTGGCTCCGGACACCGACAACGCGTCGAGCGGAGCATGACCACCGCCGGACCCGCCCGGTGGCGCTTTCGGCGGTGCGCGCGGCCTTATGACAACGGCATTGACGTGTGACGGCGCCGCCGGTTTCATGGCTCGCACTTCCGGCCCGCGTCACCCCCCACGACCGGTACGGGAGCTTCCCCCACACGCGCACCCCACGACCAAGGCGGTGATCCGTTGGCATCGACGGTGAAGGACACGGGCGGCGGTCCGAGAGCGGACGCGGCAGGAACGCACGTCGCGATGCACAAGTCGCTCGGCCTGCTGGACGGGGCGGCGATCGCCGCCTCCAGTACGGCCGCCACCAGCAGCATCGGGATCGGCCTGGGGCTGATGGCCGGGGTGGTCGGCCTGCACCTTCCGGCGATCATGCTGCTGGCCTTCCTGCCGGTGCTCGCCATCGCCGGCGGGTACGGGCGGCTGAACGCCGTCGAGCCGGACGCGGGCAGCAGCTACCGGTGGGTCGGGCGCACCCTCAGCCCCTGGTTGGGCTTCCTCACCGGGTGGGTGAACACCGTGGGGACCGTCGTCTTCATGGCGTACACCACGACCGTCACCGGCTCCTCGATCGTCCAGCTGCTCGACCAGGCCCACGTCCGCAGCGTGGCCGGGCTGCGGCTCGACGCCGACTCCACCGTCCAGTGCACCCTGATCGGCCTGGTGGTGCTGGTGGGCGCCGCGCTGGTCGCGGTGCGCGGACTGGACCTGGCGGCCCGGCTGCAGAAGGCGCTGCTGGTCTTCGAGTACGCCGTCCTGCTCGGCTTCTGCGGCTACGGGCTGTTCGCCGGCGACCAGCCGTTCTCGCTCCAGTGGTTCAACCCCTTCGACATTCCCTCCTTCGACGCCGTCGCCCAGGGCATGGTGCTGGCGGTGTTCTGCTACTGGGGCTTCGAGTCGGTGTTCAGCGTCGGCGAGGAGGTGCGCGACCCGCGGGACGCCTCCCGGGGCGGCCTGCTGGCCCTGGTGGTGATGCTGGCGCTGTTCCTGCTCGCCGGCACCGCCTTCCAGCGGGTCCTGCCGATCGACGAGCTGGCCGACAACGGCGCCCACGGGCTGACCTACTTCGGCACGAAGCTGGCCGAACAGCCGCTCGCCGCACTGCCGTTGATCGCGCTGATGTTCTCCGCGGTGGCCTCGCTGCAGTCCTCGGTGATCCCGACCGCGCGCGGGATGTACGCGATGGGGCGCGACCGGGTGCTCGGCCCGGTCTGGACCCGCCTGCACCCCCGGCACGCCACGCCCGCCGTCGGCACCCTGCTGATCACCGGCGTCGCCGTCGCCCTGGCGCTGGCCTCCATCGCCATCCCGACCGTCAACGACCTGATCTCGGCCGCGGTCAACGCGATCGGCATCGTCGTCGCCCTCTACTACGCGCTGACCGCCGTCGCGGCCGCCGTCCGGTTCCGCCACCTGCTGCGCACCGCCCCGCTGGAGGGGCTGCGCGCGGTGGTCGGGCCGCTGCTGGGCGCGGCGGCGCTGCTCGCCGTCGGCGGCTACCTCGCCTGGACCTTCTACGACTCCACGGACCACTTCGAACTCGCCGCCGACAACGGTTGGTTCGAGCTGTCCGTGGTGATCATGATGATCGTCAGCGGGCTGCCGGCGGCGGCCTGGGCCCGCTGGCGGCGGCGCTCGCCGTACTTCCTGCGGGAGGACGCGGCGGCCGGGTAGCCGCCCGTACGACGCACGACCAGGCACGACCACGCGAGAACGGAGCACCACCCATGACCCAGGCCGATCTGGTCTTCACCCACGGCCCCGTCCACACCGGCGACGCGGCCCGCGCCCGGGCGAGCGGGCTGGCGGTCGTCGGCGAGCGGATCGCCGCCGTCGGGCACGACGAGGTCCGGGAGCTGATCGGGCCGCGGACCGAGGTCGTCGACCTCACCGGCAAGCTGCTGCTGCCCGGCTTCCAGGACGCGCACATCCACGCCGTGTTCGGCGGCGCCGAGCTGGCCTCCTGCGACCTCACCGGGACGGTCGGCGTCGCCGACTACCTGGAGCGGATCCGGGCGTACGCCGAGGCCCACCCGGACCAGGAGTGGATCACCGGCAGCGGGTGGTCGATGGAGAGCTTCGAAGGCGGCCTGCCCACCCGGCAGCTGCTCGACTCCGTCGTCCCCGACCGGCCGGTGTACCTCACCAACCGGGACCACCACGGCGCCTGGGCCAACACCCGGGCGCTGGAACTCGCCGGGCTCACCGCCGACACCCCCGACCCGGGCGACGGGCGGATCGAGCGCGAGGCCGACGGCACCCCCGGCGGCACCCTCCAGGAGGGCGCCACCGCCCTGGTCGCCCGGCTGCTGCCGCCCGCCACCGCCGCCGACCGGCTGGCCGGACTGCTGCGCGCCCAGCGGCTGCTGCACTCGCTCGGCATCACCGGCTGGCAGGACGCGCTGCTCGGCGAGTTCAACGGCCAGCCGGACCCGTCCGACGCCTACCTGGCCGCCGCCCGCTCCGGCGCGCTCACCGCCCGGGTGACCGGCGCGCTCTGGTGGGACCGGGACCGCGGCGCCGACCAGATCCCCGACCTGGTGCGGCGGCGCGCGGAACTGGCCCACGGACGGTTCCGGGCCGGCTCGGTGAAGATCATGCAGGACGGCATCGCGGAGAACTTCACCGCCGCGATGACCAGCCCGTACCTGGACGGCTGCGGCTGCGCCACCGCCAACTCCGGCCTCAGCTTCGTCGACCCGGAGGCCCTGCGCGGGTACGTCACCGCACTGGACGCGCTCGACTTCCAGGTGCACTTCCACGCGCTCGGCGACCGGGCCGTGCGCGAGGCGCTGGACGCGATCGAAGCCGCCCGCACCGCCAACGGCCGGCGCGGCGCCCGGCACCACCTCGCCCACCTCCAGGTGGTCCACCCGGACGACCTCCCGCGCTTCGCCCGGCTCGGTGCCGTCGCCAACATCCAGCCGCTCTGGGCCGCGCACGAGCCGCAGATGGACGAGCTGACCATCCCGTTCCTCGGGCCGGAGCGGGCCGCCTGGCAGTACCCGTTCGGCTCCCTCCAGCGGGCTGGCGCCACCCTCGCGGCGGGCAGCGACTGGCCGGTGAGCAGCCCGGACCCGCTGGCGGGGCTGCACGTGGCGGTCAACCGGATGGAGCCGGAGGCCACCGACGGGCGGGTCTTCCTGCCCGAGCAGCGGCTCGACCTGGGCTCGGCCATCGCCGCGTACACGGCCGGCAGCGCGTACCTCAACGGGCACGACGACGCCGGGGTGCTGGCCGTTGGGCGGCTCGCGGACCTGGTGGTGCTCGACCGGGACATCCTCACCGGGCCGCCGGAGGAGATCGCGCAGGCGCGGGTGGAGCGCACCTACGTCGGCGGGGAGCTGGTGCACGCGGCGGACTGACCCCGGCAGGGGGCCGGACGAAGGCCGCCGGTGGTGGGCGCACGGGGGCCCGCCACCGGCGGCCCTCGCGTTCCCCGGATCGGGGGTTCAGCCCCCGGCGGCCCGCAGCCGGGCCTCGGCGGCGTCCAGCAGCAGGTCCAGGGCGTACGGGTAGCCGCTGCGGCGCATGTCGGCGGTGAGCAGGTGGGCGGTGGCCGCGATGTGGGGGTGCTCGGCGGCGTCGAGCCGGGCGTAGGACGCCTGCCAGACCTCGAGGTCGGCGCTCTGGGCGGCGGACGGCAGGGCGAGGGTGGCGGCGTCCAGGGCGGCGAAGCCGAGGCTCTGGTCGACGAAGGCGTGGTAGATCCGGACGGCCTCCGGGTCCGGGAAGCCCGCCGTGCGCAGGACGCCGAGGATCGCCTCGACGGCGGCGATCTCGTGGGCGCGGCCGGTGGTGCGGTGGGCGGCGAGGATGGCGGCCTGCGGGTGGGCCAGGTAGCTGGCGTGGATGCGCAGGCCGATGGCACGCAGGTCGGCGCGCCAGTCGCCGGTGGGCCGCCAGTCGTGCTGGGCCCGGCCGATCAGCTCGTCGGCGACGGCGAGCAGCAGGTCGTCGGTGCTGTGGAAGTAGCGGTAGACCGCGCTCGGATCGGCCCCGAGCGCGGCGCCCAGCCGCCGCACCGTGAGCGCCTCGGCGCCGTGCCGGCCGATCAGCCGGATCGCGGTGTCGACGATCAGCTCGGCGGACAGCACCACACCCTGCTTGGTGGGTCGCCGCCGCCGCCGTTGCGGCTCGGGGACTACGCGGTCGGTCATGCGCCCGAGGTTATGTCAAGGATGCTGACACAAACCAGGGGTCGGGAGCGGAAGCCCGGCCTCAGCAGGAGACGGTGCGGCACGCGGCCGCCCGGGCGCCGAAGCCGCGGACGGCGGGGGAGGCGTGGGGGGCGGGTTCCGGGGCCGCGTCGGACGAGGGCCGGGAGCGGCGCGCACGGGCATTGGTGGGCAGGTCTGCGGCGCCTAGGATGCGATCATGGCTGATTCGGCACCCTCCACCGGCGCTCCCGGACCCCGCGATCCGGAGCTGGGCTTCCCGCGCCCCGGCGAGGTGCTGCAGCGGCTGCGCACCCAGCGCGGTATGTCGCTGCGGCAGGTGGCCGCCGAGTGCGGGCTGTCGGTCTCCTTCCTGGCTTCGCTGGAGCGCGGGGAGACCGACATCGCGCTGGAGCGGCTCGGCCGGCTCGCCCGGGTGTTCGGCCACGACGTCGGTTCCTTCCTGGGCTTCTCCCGGGGGCGGGCGACCCCCGCGCTGTTCCCCCGGGAGGGGCAGGAGGAGCTCCAGCGGGCCCCGGGGGTGGTCTACCGGGTGGTGCGCTCCCCGGAGCTCGGCTACCAGGTGGTCACCGGTGACTTCGCGCCGCACAGCGGTCTCGGCGAGGAGCTCCAGCACGAGGGGTCCGATCTGATCACCGTCACCCGGGGTGAGCTGGTGGTCCGTTACAACGGGGTGGACCACGTGCTGGGAGCCGGCGACAGCATCCAGTTCTCGGCCGGCCATCCGCACAGCTTCCGCAACGAGACGGACGAGCCGGCCCAGCTGGTGGGGGTCCTCTTCTCCAGCCTCTACTGACTTCCGGGCGTCGCCGCCTGCTCGCCAACTGCCCCACGGACAGCGGTCCGTGGGGCAGTCGGCGTTTCGGTCCCGGGATGTCGCCGCAGGGCCTGCCCGTCTCGACGTGAGCGATATTCTGCTCTACGGTGCTCTATATCGAACAATCGAGGAGATCCAGAGGAGCTCGGAGATGACGATGCCGACCCCGCCGCTCGAGGGCGCCGCGCGCGAAGCCGTCCCGGACGCAGGCCCGCCCGTGGGGACCGACGAGCGGCGGGGCCGGGGGACCGGCGCGGCCCTGCGTGTGGCGCTCGTGGTGGTCTGGAGCTCCGGATTCATCTCCGGCAAGCTCGGCCTGCGGCACGCCGCGCCGTACACCTTCGCGACCTTACGGTTCGCGATCGCCGGGCTGGTACTGCTGGCGATCGCCGGAATCCGCCGGGAGCGCCTGCCTCGCGGGCGCCTGCTGCTGCACCTGGCGGTGGCGGGTGTGCTCGTCCAGGGCGTGCAGTTCTCCAGCATCTACATGGGCATGAAGCTCGGGGTGTCCTCCGGGCTCGCCGCGCTGGTCATCGCGCTCTACCCGCTGACCACATCGCTGCTGGCGGTGCCGCTGCTCGGTGAGCGGGTCACCCGCGGCCAGTGCCTGGGCCTGGTGCTCGGGCTGGGCGGCGTCGCGCTGGCCGTCGCGGACCGGATCGACCTGTCCGGCGGCTACCTGCTGGGCCTCGGCTTCCTGCTGCTGGGCCTGCTCGGCATCTCGTACGGCACCGTCCACCAGAAGCGCCATTGCGCGCGGATGGAGCCGGTGGGCGGCAACGCGGTGCAGCTGCTGGCCGCCGCGGCGGCGGCGCTGGTTCCCGCGCTGCTGGTCGAGGGCTGGTCCGTGGAGTTCACCGCCTCGTACTGGCCGGTGCTGCTGTGGACGGCGCTGATCAACTCGATCGTCGGCGTGGGCCTGCTCTACCACCTGCTGCAGCGGCACGGCACGAGCCAGGTCAGCAGCCTGTTCTACCTGGTCCCGATGTGCACCGCCGCCTTCGCCGCGGTGCTGCTCGACCAGCCGCTCGGCGTGCTGACCCTGGCCGGGCTGGTCCTCGCCTCGGCCGGCACCCTCCTGGCGAACCGTGTCCACCGCTGAACGGCGGGAGGGCCGGGCGCTCGACCCGGCCCTCCCGCGCCTCCCTCAGGCCCCGGCCGCCGCCCGCTGGACCGTCTCCCGCTGGTCGGCGATCAGGTCCTCGATGTCGTCGGCGCAGTCGCCGCACCGGTGTTCGCTCCGGTGGCCCCGCGCACCGCCCGCGCCGACCCCCACCGGCGCACCGACCGACACCCCTCCCGCACCGCACGTCCACTGTGAGGCCGACCCATCATGACCAACGTCGCCGTGCTCAACTACGGCCAGGGCCACGACTACCCCGGGATGTTCCCCGAACTCGCCGACAAGCTACAGGTGTTCAGCCAGAACGAGCTCAAGAACACCGAGCGGCTGGCCCGTTACGAGTACGTCCCGGACTCCGACGCCGTCCCCTACGCGGAGCTGGCGATCCGCCGGCTGCACCGGCAACGGCCGTTCACCCACATCATCACCGACAACGAGTACGACCTGGAACGGGCCGCCCGGATGCGCGCGGACTTCGGCCTGGGCGGCCAGACCCCGGACAGCGCCCGGTCGTTCCGCGACAAGGCGGTGATGAAGGAGGTCGCCGGCCGGGCCGTGCCGACCGCCCGCTGGGCCCGGCTCGACACGGTCGTCGACCTCACCGGCTTCATCGAGGCGGTCGGCTACCCCGTGGTCGTCAAACCGGTCAGCCAGGGCGGCTCGCGGGACATCGCGGTGCTGCACGGGGACGAGGAACTGCTCGCCTTCGCCCGGCGGCGCTGGCGCGAGGACCTGATGGCCGAGGAGTTCATCGACGGCCCGATGTACCACGTCGACGCGGTGCTCGGCGACGGCTACCGCTTCGTCGCCTCCTCCCGCTACCTGCGCAGCTGCCTCGGGGTCTTCACCGGGCAGAACAACGGCTCGGTCCAGCTGCACCCGGAGAGCGGGATGGCCCGGCGGCTGGAGGAGTTCCTCGACCGGACGCTGTCCGCCTTCGACGTCCCGCCGGTCAGCGCCTACCACCTGGAGGTGTTCCACACACCGGACGACGAGCTGGTGATGTGCGAGATCGCCTCGCGGGTCGGCGGCGACCGCATTCCGTGGCTCACCCGGGCCACCTACGGGGTGGACCTGCACACCTCGGTGCTGCGCCAGTCCGCCGGGCTGCCCGTCCAGCCGCCGCCGGCCGCGCCGCCGACCGAGGTGCACGGCTCGGTGTCCGTCCTGCCGCAGGGGCGGCCGGTACGTGCGCCGGGGCGGCCGCCGTTCCCGTGGGTGCGGCACTACCAGGTGAACGAGGAACTGGAGCCCGGGGCGGTCACCCTCTACAGCGCCTCGCACCTGTGCTTCGTGATCGTCGCGGGTGCCGACGCGGAGCAGGTCGAGGAACGGTTGTTGCGGGCCGAGGCCTGGCTGATGGCGAACCTGGAGGAGTGCTGATGCCGTACAGGATCCTGGTCAACGCGAAGAGCGACCCGGGCGGGCTGGTCTACCACCAGCGGTTGACCGGCGAGAAGCACTCCGCGGAGGCGGTCAACACCGCGCCGGCCGCCCTGCGTTCGGCGGGTCGGCTGGTCTGACGGTGCGGCGCCGACCGCTGGTCAGCACTCTGGTCCGGCGTCCGACCGGTCCGCCGGGCCAGCCGTCCGAGTCGGGACGCTGGAACCGGTTCCACCCCCTCCGGCCTGTGGTTTCACTCCCGACTGGAACGGCCGGCCGGAACGCTCCGGGGCCTGCCGCGGGCGAGTGCGGTCAGGACGGTGGTGCCGAGGGGGGAGCCGGGGGCGGCGAGTGCGTAGGGGAGGGAGAAGTGGTTGTGGGCGGGGGCGACGAGGTCGGTGAGGGGGGCGCGGCGGCGTAGGGCGGCGGCCATCAGGGCGTGTTGGCGGGCGTACTCGGCGGTCTCGTCGGCGCCGCGGGCGAGGACGACCGGGGGCAGGCGCGGCGGGAGGTGGTGCAGCGGGCTGTTGCGGTGGGCGGCGGCCGGGTCGAGGGCGAGCGCGTCGTTGACGTAGCAGAGGCGGACGGGTTCCAGGTCGTACATGCCGCTCAGCAGGGTGGCGCCGGCGATCGCGGCGGAGACGTCGGGCCCGTGGTGGGGGGTGCCGGGGACGCGGGGGAGCAGGGCCATGGCGGCGAGGTGGGCGCCGGCGGAGTGGCCGGCCAGGTGGAGGCGGTCGGGGGCGAAGCCGAGGGCGTCGGCGTGGCGGTGGAGCCAGTGGACGGCGCGCCGGACCATGGCGACCATGTCGTCCAGCCGGGTGGCGGGGGCCAGGCCGTAGCCGACGACCGCGACGGCGGCGCCGGCCCGGAGCAGCGGCGGGGCGGGGAAGGCGGAGTCGTCCTTGGACAGTTCCTGCCAGTTGCCGCCGTGGACGAAGACCTGGAGCGGGGGCGGGCCGTCGGGGCCGTCGGGGGCGGGGAAGTAGTCGAGGGTCTCGGCCGGGTGCGGGCCGTACGGGAGGCCGGTGAGGACGGGGTGGCGGCTGCGGGCGTTCGCGCTGTCCCGTGCGTAGCGGTCCAGGTAGGCCCGGAGGTCGGGGACGCGGTGGCTGGGGGTGTACTGGCGGTCGAGGGCCGCGCGGTCCATGCCCCGGTAGACGGGGACGGGGGCGCGGCCGGGTATGAGCGTCGGGGCCGGGCTCTCGGGCACGGGAGGTCGCCTCCGCGGTACGTCGGTGGAGCCGTCGGACGTGGAGCCGTCGGACGGTGAAGGGGCAAGGAGGTGAACGGGCAAGGAGGTGAAGGGGCAAGGCGGTGTCGGGAGCGGTCAGTCGAGGATGGTGACCGTCTGGTCGAGCGGCGCCCGGCCCACCCGGTAGCGGGGGGCGGCCGGGTCGGGGTGGCCCACGGAGAGGCCGCAGAAGAGCACGAGGGAGGCGGGCGGCGACAGGACGTCCGCGACGGTGCGGTGGTAGACGGACCAGGCCATCTGCGGGCAGCTGTGCAGCCCTTCGGCGCGCAGCAGCAGCATGACGGTCTGCAGGTACATCCCGAGGTCGGCCCACTGGGCCGGGCCCATCGACCGGTCGATGTAGCTGAACAGCGCGGTGGGCGCGCCGAAGCAGTCCCAGTTCCGGACGACGGCCCGCTGCCGGGCGTCCCGGTCCTCGCGGGGGATGCCGAAGGCGCGGTAGCGCTGTTCGGCGGCCTCCCGGCGCCGTTCCTGGTAGGGGGACTTGAGTTCGGGCGGGTACATCTCGAACTCGGGGTCGTCGCCCTGGTCGCCGGAGGAGGCGCGGGCGACGGCGAGCCGCTTGAGCCGTTCCAGCCGCTCCCCGGTGACCAGGTAGGTGTGCCAGGGCTGGAGGTTGGCGCCGGAGGGGGCGCGGGACGCGGCCGCGAGCACCCGTTCGAGCACCTCCCTCGGCACCGGTTGGTCGGTGAACCCCCGCACCGCCCGACGGGTCTCGACAGCCTCGTAGACGTCCACCAGCCGCGTCCTCACACCTCGCCCGACCGTTCCGGGGCCGCGTCCGGCACTGCCGGGCGTCCCGTTGCTGCAACGGTTCGGGCGCGGAGGAGGTGACGGCCGGGGGCCGAGGTCCCGCCGGACGGGTGTCAGCCGCCGACGGCGTAGCGGTCCAGGGTGCGGACGTACTCGGCGGCGCCCATCCGGCCGACCGACCCCAGCCGGTCCAGGTCGAGGTGGAAGCCGGTCTCGTCGACCAGTCCCTCCTCCGCGACGACGTGGACGACCTCGCCGATGACCACGGAGTGGTCGCCGACCGGCACCACCGAGGAGGTGCGGCACTCGAAGGCGAGCGGCGAGCCGTCGATGCGCGGCGAGCGGACGGCGTGCCCGGGCAGGGCGCGCAGCCCGGCCAGGTCGTACTCCGACTCGCCGTACGGGAGCGGTTTCGCCGTGGTGGTGGCGGCCTCGGCGTGCTTCTCGATCAGGACGTTGACGGTGAACTCCCCGGTGCCGCCCTCGGCGGGGAGGCGGGCGTTGCGGCAGGAGTCCTTCTCGGTGCCGTCGGCCCGCCGGCTGGCGCAGAAGAGCAGCGCCATCGGGGAGTAGCCCACGGCCGTGTAGTACGAGAAGGGCGCCAGGTTGACGGCCCCGCCGGGGGAGACCGTGCTCACCATGGCGATCGGCCGGGGGACCACGCTCCACAGCAGCAGGCGCTGGCGCTGGCGGGCGGTCATGGATGCCACGTCGACGTGCAGCATGGCTCGGTCGCTCCTACGGGCTTCTGGTGGGGTGGCGGTGAGCGGGAGGGCCGCTACACCGGGCTGGTGGCGAGCACCTCGGTGTGCGGGTTGCCGCGCAGCTGCCGCAGGTCGCGGAACGGGAGGGTGATCCGGCGCAGCAGGTAGTCCTCCCCGGAGGTGCCGCCGGTGCCCTGCTGCCCGCCGACCATCTTGGTCACCAGGCCCAGGTGGGCCACCTTCCAGCGCCAGTAGCCGTTGCCCACGTCGAGCAGCGCCTCGGCGACCCGGTGCGGGCCGCCGCAGGCGACGCCGAGGCGGCAGACGTCGGCGGCGCTCAGGCCCTGCCGGTCGGCGTCGGCCAGGAAGGCCCGGTACAGCTCGCTCGTCTCGGTGCCGTCCTCCAGCAGCCGGCCGAGCACCCGGAACTGCTGCGACTGGGCGCCGCTGGCGGTGCCGAGGTAGGGCCGGAACCGGACGAAGTGCCGCAGCGGGAGGCGTTCCAGGACGATCACCTGCTCGTGCAGGACGCGGAGCAACTCGGCGGCCCGCTGGAGGAGTTCGACCCCGTCCTCGGCTCCGCCGGCCGGGTCGCCGGGGGCGTTCAGGAGGTCCCGGGCCAGCCGGAGGTCGGCCACGATCTGTTTGAGCCACAGCTCGCAGGACTGGTGGGCGACGATGAAGAAGTGCTCGGCCAGGGCGACGCTCCGGTCGGTGGACTCGGGGAAGCGGGTCTGCTGGAGCGAGAGCAGGGTGTCCATCTGGAGGTAGGTGGAGTAGGTCAGGTCGGTGATCGTCTCGGTGACGGCTTCGGTCATGGTCAGCTCCGCATCAGAGGGCCCGCGCCGGGCGCGGGGTGGAGTCGCCCGGGGTGGAGGCGCCCGGGTCGGCGGTGCTCGGGGCGGGGAGGCGCGGTGCCGGGGCGGCCGTCGCGCCGGTGGCCGCCGCGTCGACGGTCACCGCGTCGAGGAAGGCGGTGAGGTCGGCGAGGACGCCCTCGGGGTGCTGGAACAGGTGGAAGTGGTGGCCCTCGCGTTCGAGGAGGCTGAACGGCCCGGTGGTGACGGCCGCCCACTCGGCGACCAGGGTGCGGTCGACCAGCGGGTCCAGGGTGCCGTGGTGGCAGCGGACCGGGCAGGCCAGCGGCGCGGTCCGCGGCTCCACCCGGTACTGCTCGTGCGCGGTGAGGTCCGCGCGCAGGACGGGCAGGACGGCCTCCGCGACCTCCGGCTCCTCGGGGAGGTCCGGGTCGATGCCGCCCAGGGAGCGGATCAGGGACCACAGGACCTCGTCGGACAGTCCGCAGGCCCGGATCCGTCCGGCCCGGCCGGGCGGCGGGCAGCTGGAGGCCAGCAGGCCGGCCGGCGGGCGCCCCAGGGTGCCGAGGGTGACGGCGGTCTCGTAGCCGACGAGGGCCCCGAGGCTGTGCCCGAACAGCACGGTGGGCAGCGGCGGCAGGCGCAGGAGTTCGGAGGCCAGCTCCGCGCTCAGCGCGCGCACGTCGGTGGACGGCGGTTCGCCGAAGCGGTCGCCGTGCCCCGGGTACTGCACCGCCAGCAGCTCGACGGTCGGGGGGAGGGCGGTGGACCACGGGCCGTAGCCGGCCGCGCTGCCGCCGGAGTGCGGGAGGCAGACCAGCCGTGCCGTGGCCGCGGGCGCTCGGACCAGTGTCCGCAGGCAGTGGTCGCGGCGGGTACGAAGCATGACGGAACTCCTCCGCTTCGGAGTACGGGTGCTTCGGCAGGTGTCCGCAATCTTTCGGCTCTTCCTCCCTGACCGGACCGGCCACGAAAGAGTTCTGACACAACTGAAAGAGATCCGACACAACTGGCGCGGGCCGGTTCGGGCCTCTGTGAGGATCCGGTCACCGGGCCCGTGCCGAGCACTGCACGCAGTGCGTTTCCCGTCTTCCGTGGGGTTTGTGGACGATGAGCCGAACCGTGACCGCCTCGCTCGACCTGACCGACTCACGCACCTTCCTGGCGCACGATCCCTTCGAGTTCTTCGCCGGGGTCCGGGCGAACGAGCCGGTGTACTGGCACGCCGCCGCGGCCGGCCGGCCGGGCTTCTGGGTGGTGGCCGGGTACGCCGACGTGGTCGCCTGCTACGGCGCCGCCGGCGCGCTCGCCTCGGGCCGCGGCACCGTGCTCGACGTGCTCCTGCGCGGCGACGACTCGGCCGGCGGCCGGATGCTCGCCGTCACCGACCGCCCCCGCCAC